>CAZAGA010000053.1:0-14926 GCA_964484335.1 uncultured Anaerolineaceae bacterium | reverse complement strand
CAAGCTGATTACCGGCCCCACCCGGTCACCATCCAGCTTACCAGCGAACGGTCTCATTCCTTCCATCCGGCAAGACCAACGGGGTGCCATAGACGGGGTGTTCGATCACTTCGATGGGGATTCGATAGGCTCGATGGAGGTTTTCGGCCGTAACGACATCGGCTGGTTTTCCCACGGCGCACACTTTGCCTGCGACCAGAAGAGCAACCTGATCGGCATATAAACTGGCCAGGTTAATATCGTGCAGGACCATTAAGACCGCCAGGTCCTGCTCCAGGACCAGACGGCGGAGCAGGTTAAGCAAGCTGGACTGGTGCTGCAGATCGAGATGAGTGGTCGGCTCATCCAGCAGAACAAGTGGCGCCTGCTGGGCGAGGGCGCGGGCGACGAGGACGCGCTGCTGCTCTCCGCCAGACAGATCACCGACGGCGCGATGGGCAAACTGGGCAAGCTGGGTCAGATCGAGGGCACGCTGGGCGGCGGTGAGGTCCTGGGGGTTAGTTTTTCCAGACCAATTGATATGGGGCGTACGACCAAACAACACCGTTTCATACACCGTAAAGTCAGGCGGCAAATTGCGTGCCTGGGGAACAACCGCCAGTAAACGGGCACGCTGTTCTGACTTCATAGCGGTGATGTCCTGGCCAGCCACGCGTATATTCCCGGAGCGCAGCGGCTGAAGCCCACTGATGGCTCGGAGCAAGGTAGTCTTCCCAGCGCCATTCGGTCCAATCAGGGCGAGGATTTGGCCGGCTTTGAGGCTCAGGCTGACGTCTTTTAAGACCACTTGAGAAGCATAACTGACTTGAATGGAATCAATTTCTAGCATGGCAGGCTCACTTTACAAACTTTCGCGCGGCCGGGCCCGGCGGAGAACCCATAAAAAGAACGGCGCTCCGATCAGGGCAGTGATAATCCCGACGGGAAGCACCTGGGGGGCGAGGATTGTGCGGGCGACGATATCGGCCACGAGCAGAACGCTGGCTCCGCCAAGGATCGAGAGGGGTATGATGCGGCGATAATCTGGCCCCCAGATGATCCGGACGATGTGGGGCACGACCAGGCCAATAAAGCCGATAATTCCAGCAAAAGCCACGGCAGAGGCAGTCGCCAGAGAGGCTGCGACGATGATCAGTAATTTTCGCTTTTGAACAGGCAGGCCAAGCTGTTGAGCCTGTTCGTCGCCAAATTGAAGGATATTGAGGGAATAGCCCAGAGCGAGGAGCATCGCCATGCCCACCAGGACGTAGGGCAAGATTGCCAGGACCGGCTCCCAGCCAGGGAGGAGCGCCCCACCCAGTTGGAAGGACAGCGCCCGGCGTAATTCGGCGCTGGAGCGCAGCATTAAGAATGAGGTCAGGGAGGTGGCAAAGGAGCTCACGGCAACGCCTGCGAGGATTAATCCAGCGCTGGAGGTGATCCTGGCACTGCGCGCCAACCCATAAACCAGGAAAACGGTGGCCAGGGAACCGATGAAAGCAGCTGCTGGAACAGAATATAACCCCAACCAGTTGCCTGGCCAGCGGATGCTCATCGCCAGGACGGCGGTCAGCCCTGCACCGGTGGCCGCGCCAATCAGGTAAGGATCGGCGAGGGGGTTACGGAAAAGGCCCTGGTAGGCCGCGCCGCTGCTGGCGAGGGCGGCGCCAGTCAGGACGATTAGGGCCGCGTGGGGCAGGCGGATCTGGAACAAGATGGTATTGAAAGTCTCCGGCCAATCCGGCGCCAAGGCAACACCGGGTAGCTGAGCGAGCAGCATGCGGAGCTGGGTTTGGGGAGGAATGAACACCGAACCTACGGCGATACTCAGCACGAATACCACAAGCAAGATCAAGCAATTCCAGAGGTAAGGCCGCAGGTCCGGTTTCATTGAACCTATTTAAACAACTCAGGGTGAAGCAACCTGGCCATAGATTCCAGGCCATCTACCATACGCGGGCCCGGGCGGCTAACCAAGTTATCATCAAAGATGAAGACCTGCTGGTTTTTAATTGCTTTGATCCCTGACCAGCTCTCACGAGCCAAGACTGCTTCAGCGGTGACACCGCCCCAGGTGTAATCACCGACCAGGATGACATCGGGCTGCTCGACCAGGAGTTGCTCGATGCTGATCTGGGCATAAGCATCCTTCAGTTTGCCACCCAGGTTGACGCCGCCAGCGCGGTTAATCAGAGTATCGATGAAAGAACCAACCCCGGCGGTCCAGGGGGCATTGGGATCAGTGCTATCCAATTGATAAAATACCAGTGGCTTTACGGTCGCCTGGGCTAATTTTTCGTCAACAGCTTTTATCCGAGAGGTTAATTGATCGATCAGTGCTTGAGCTTCAGCCTGTTTGCCAGTGATCTGCCCGACCAGGCGGAGATTTTCGAGCATCCCTTCCAGGTCGAGCGGGTTGGCCAGCAGATAGACTTTCAAGTTCAACTTTTCCAGAGCAGCCACCTGCTCAGGCGGGGTTAGTTCCGAAGCCAAGACCAGATCTGGCTGCAAAGCGATCAAGGTTTCGGTATCCAATGCGCCAAAACCGCCCCCGACGCTGGGCAGGGATTTTGCTGCTTCAGGATAATCCGAGAATTCATCGCGTCCAACCAGTAGCGCTCCGGCTCCGATTGCAAAAACGATTTCTGTATTCGAAGGAGCAATGGAGACGATTTTTTGGGCTGGTTTTTCAAATTCAACTGGCCGGTCCAGGCCATCAGTCAAGACAAAGGGGCTGGCTGGGAGGGGCGTCGCCTCGGTACCGGAAGAGGCGGGTGCGTTGCTGGCACAACCAGCCAACACGAGGGTTGCCAGGATAACCAGTAGTCCGATTCTTGTGATTGATTTTTGCAACATAACACCTTTTCCTAAGAGATAATTTTATGGTCGACAATTTAAACAACAAACCCTTGCCAGAGGCAAGGGGAGAGAAAACGGACGTTACACCTTCCGCTCCCACCTCCTTTCCGCGAGGCTTGTGGAAACTATGCCCAAGGTGATCGACCTGGCTTGATTCGAGAAGCGAATCTTACAGTTGCGGGACAGCGCCGGACTTTTACCGGCTTCGTCTTTCAGCCTACCCTTCCTGGGGTGAGGCGCCTTGGACTACATTCTATTTGCTTGTTAATTCACCGTTATAATGATACCGCACTTTGTGAAGTATGGCAAACAGGAACCGCAAACTGAGCCGAAAACCCAGCCTGAGGACAGCCCAGTGGATCGTCGAAACCAGCTTCCTTGAACTCGGTTTTGGGTGTATACTATGTTCGTTCATTGTGAAATATTACACTAATTTAGTCTGAAATCACTGAATAATTCGTAATCAAAAGAACCTAAAACAAAAATGGAGTAGAAATGGACCGTTCAAACCTTCCCACCTTTGATCCTGCGCATGATGTCCTGCACTACGAGAAACAGGCGCTGGATCCAATCTTTCATCCCAAGAACGTGGCTGTAGTTGGCGCAACCGAAAATATGGGCTCAGTTGGCCGGACGTTGTTGTGGAACCTGATCAGCAGCCCATTCGGCGGCGCGGTATTTCCAATCAACCCGAAACGGTCAAATGTCCTGGGAATCAGGGCTTATCCGAGCCTGAGCGCAGTTCCTGAGCCGGTTGACCTGGCCGTGATTGTTACCCCCGCCCCCTCCGTGCCTGCAATTATCAAAGAAGCGGTTGATCTTAATATCAAGGGCGCGATTGTGATTTCCGCCGGGTTCAAAGAGACCGGACCGGCTGGGGTTGAACTGGAACGGCAGATTATGGAACATGCCCGGAAGGGCCAGATGCGGATCATTGGCCCGAACTGCCTGGGTGTGATGAACCCGATCACCGGCTTCAATGCGACCTTTGCGACCACCGTGGTAAAGCCCGGGCGGGTTGGCTTTATCAGCCAAAGTGGCGCGCTCTTGACAGCGGTGCTGGACTGGTCGTTGCAAGAGAATGTTGGCTTTAGCTCGTTTGTTTCGATCGGCTCCATGCTGGATGTCGGCTGGGGCGATTTAATTTACTACCTGGGCGATGACCCGAACACCGAAAGCATCGTCATTTATATGGAAACGATCGGCGATGCGCGTTCGTTTATGTCGGCGGCGCGCGAGGTGGCGAATGTCAAGCCAATCATCGTGATCAAACCCGGCCGGACGGAGGGAGCTGCGAAGGCAGCTGCTTCGCATACCGGCTCTTTGACCGGCAGTGATGAAGTATTGGATGTGGCCTTCCGGCGAGCGGGTGTGCTGCGGGTCAACTCGATCGCTGAACTGTTCTACATGGCGGAAGTATTGGCCAAGCAGCCACTGCCCAAATCCAACCGCCTGACCATCCTGACCAACGCCGGCGGTCCTGGGGTGCTCGCTACGGATGCGCTGATCACCGAAGGCGGGGAGTTAACGAAGATTTCCCCCGAAGCAATGCAGGCTTACAACGAGCTTTTGCCGGCCGCCTGGAGCCATAACAATCCGGTCGATATCCTGGGAGATGCCAGCGCAGAACGGTACGCCAAGTCGCTGGAAATTGCCGCCAACGACCCAAACAGTGATGGGATGCTGGTAATCCTGACTCCGCAGGCGATGACCGACCCGACCAAGATTGCAGAAGAGTTGAGACCGTACGCGAAGAACCTGGGTAAACCTGTCTTGGCTAGCTGGATGGGGGGTAAAGATGTCGCCGATGGCGTGAGAATCCTGAACCAGGCGAGCATCCCGACCTTCCCGTACCCGGATACAGCTGCCCGGATGTTCGATTACATGGCAAAATACGCCGGCATCCTGGAGCGGATTTATGAAACCCCAGTCCTGGGGGCATATGGTGCAGAAGGCACACCGAACCGGGCGAAAGCAGCCGCGATCATCGAGAGCGCCCGCCAGGCCGGGCGGACGATCCTGACCGAGTTTGAATCCAAGGAACTGCTGGCAGCTTACAATATTCCCACCGTCAACACTTACATCGCTCCGACTGAAGAAGAAGCCGTGAAAATCGCTGAGGAAATCACTTACCCGGTGGTGTTGAAGCTTCACTCGGAGACGATCACCCATAAAACGGACGTCGGTGGCGTAAAGTTGAACCTGATGGATGCTGACGACGTCCGCCGAGCCTACCGGGCGATCAAAGCATCTGTGACCGAGAAAGCTGGCGTGGAGCATTTCCTGGGCGTGACGGTCCAGCCGATGTCGAAGTTGGAAGGTTACGAATTGATCCTTGGGAGCAGTGTGGACCCGCAATTTGGACCCGTCTTACTGTTTGGCTTGGGCGGGCAATTGGTCGAGGTCTTTAAAGACCGGGCGCTGGCCATACCGCCGCTTACGAGCATGCTGGCCCGGCGCCTGATGGAGCGGACCAAGATCTACACCGCTTTGAAAGGGGTGCGGGGCTGGAAATCGGTCAACATGGCCGAATTGGAACAAATCCTGGTGCGTTTCAGCGAATTAATCGCCGAACAACGTTGGATAAAAGAACTTGACATCAACCCACTGCTGGCCTCCCCCGACCAGCTCCTGGCGCTGGATGCCCGGGTGGTTGTTTACGGGCCGGAGGTAAACGAAGGCCAGCTTCCCGAACTGGCAATCCGCCCCTACCCAACCAAATACGTTTTTGACTGGAAGGCTCCGGATGGCCAGGATTATGTCTACCGCCCGATCCGCCCCGAGGATGAACCAGCGATGGTCAGGTTCCACGAGGCCCTCTCTGACCAGACGGTTTATCTGCGCTATATGCATCCGATGTCTCTGATCGATCGAATCCAGCACCAGCGACTCGGGCGCATCTGCCATTGCGATTATCATCGGGAGATCACCATGGTGATCGAAATCCCTGCTTCGGACAATCAGCCGAGCCAGATCGTTGGCGCAGCCCGGATGAGCAAGCTGCATGGATCGAACTCCGCTCGCTTCACCATCTTAATGGCAGACGCCTTCCAAGGAAAAGGCCTGGGCTATGAGATGATTAACAAGCTAATTGCGGTAGCTCGCTCTGAAGGCCTGGAACGGATCGAAGCGGTCTTTTCGACCAGCAGCAGCGCGATGCAGCATATGCTGGAGAAGTACAATTTCACCTTCTCGGTCGTGGAAGAAGGCAAGATCGACAAGGCCGAGCTGGCTCTCTAATCGAACTAGAGCAATCCTGGGGGTAAGGAATAATTTTCTGAAGGATAGGCAAACCATAGTTGGGGGATGGTTTGTCTATCCTTTTAGCAATTTTTGGTGACAACTGGACAATTTTGCTGTTTTAATGGATAATAATATACCCAGGTGGGAAAAATCAGTGAAAGGCAGCAGGTTTTGGTTGGAGGAACCCTGAGCGAACAACTTTTTCACAATCTTTTTGAGAATGTGCCGGTTGGTTTATATCGAAGTACTCCAGCAGGCATCCTTCTCGACGTGAATCCAGCGCTGGTTAATATTTTAGGTTACCCAGATCGCGAAACTTTGCTCAAGGTCCGGGCTCAAGATCTGTTTGTTGATATCCAAGATCGTTTCGAGCAGCAAACTATTCTGGAAGAACAGGGTGTGGTTACCTATTCCGAGATTCGACTGCGCTGCTACGATGGTCGCCAGATCTGGGCGCGCGATTGCATGAGGCTGATATCGGCCAGCGATGGCCAATATTACTATGAGGGCAGCCTGGAAGATATTACCCAACAGAAATCGTTCTACGACGCACTGCTCAAATCCGAAGCCAACTTGCAGGCAATCCTGAACAGTCACCCATTCGCTTACATCCTGATTGATCCGGATTTACGAATCCGCACGATGAATCGCAAGGCAGTCGATACCGGTAAACGCTTGTTTGGCCATGAAATTGTTGAAGGGTCCTATATTCCTGACTTGATAAAGACAGAGGAAGATATTGACGGATTCTTAAAATATTACGATCGCGCGCTGGCAGGCCGCTCAAGCGTGGTGGAGTACCACTTCGTGTCAACAGGAGGCGAAGAAAGATTCGCAGAGCTACACTGGGATCCGGCGCTGACCGACCAGGGAGCGGTGGTTGGGATTTTATTCAGCCTGGTAGATATCACTGAGCAAAAGGCGATCGAACGACAAATCCAATCTTTATACCAAGCAGAGATCCAACAACGCCAGATTGCCGAAGTGCTCCAGGAGATTGGGACAGCCTTAAGCTACAGCCTCGATTACACAGCCATCCTGGATCAGATCCTGGAGCTGGTCGCGAAAGTTGTGCCATACGATACTGGGAGGGTATCGATTGTTGAAGGTAACCGAGTACGGATTGCCAGGAGTATCAATCGCAGCTCGCTAGAAATTCCCAGTCTAGATCAATTTAAAAATCTTACCTTCGAGATAGACCGGACCCCTAATTTGAAATGGATGATTGAGAATCGCCGACCGATGGTGATTGCAGACACGTTGCAATACCCTGGCTGGTTAAAAATTGAAGGGACTGAGTATATCCGATCGTGGGTAGGCGTACCAATCCAGGCGCATGGGGAATTAATCGCCCTATTTTCCCTGGATAAAGCCGAACCGAACTTCTTTACGGCCCAGCACGCCAAACAACTCGAGGCGTTTGCAGGCCAAACTGCCCTGGCGCTTCAGAATGCCCGGCTCTTCGAGACCGTCCAAAGGCGCGCTCGCGAGGCAGACACTTTGCGCCAGGCAGCGGCGGCGGTTATCACCGAACTGGATTTGGATCACGTCCTGACGCGTATTCTGGTCAGCTTGAAAAAAGTACTCCAATTCGATAAGGCTCGGATCTACCTTTTAGAGGATGACAACCTAAAGATTGTAGCCAGGAGCGATTCTTCTACCGAACTGATGGTCATTGCTGAAAGACTGGCCGTGGAAAATTCGCTTTTTCGCCAATCCATGGCGACCAGTCAACCCATCATCCTCAGCGCCGCAGAGGCAGAGCACATCTTCCAACCAGATCAAGAGGGTCTAGCACCTCTGAGCTGGCTGGGTATCCCGTTGCAACTACGCGGCAGAGCAATTGGCTTCCTGACGATTGAAAAACAGTCGCTGGAAGCCTATACGCTAAACGACGCAAGCCTGGCCCAGGCTTTTGCCAATGAAGCGACTATTGCTCTGGAAAACGCGCGTTTATTTGAAGAGCTCCAGCGCCTGGCCACCATTGATTCTCTGACGGAGGTATTAAACCGGCGCCATTTCATCCACCTGGCTAAGATGGAATTTCAACGCGCCCGGCGCTATCGGCAACCTTTATCGATCATCTTGTTTGATATCGACTCCTTTAAGTCGGTTAATGATACGTATGGTCATGCAGTAGGCGACCAGGTTCTACGTAAAATGGCCAAAGTCTGCGTCGATAACCTTCGCCAGGTTGATTTGTTTGGGCGATATGGGGGCGAAGAGTTCATGGCCCTGTTACCTAATACCTCGATTTCAGGCGCTATTCACATTGCTGAGCGGCTGCGGACCCAAATTGCTCAAAATCCGACCCCGACCGAGCGTGGCCTGGTGTATATTTCCGCCAGTTTTGGAGCTGCAGAGATGGACGATTCCTGCCAGGATATCGACACCCTGCTGCTGTACGCCGATCGCGCCGCCTATGCTGCCAAGCTAAAGGGGAAAAACCAGGTATCCGTTTCAGAAGATGATCTTGATTTGACTTGATTTTTCCAAAAAGCTTATGGATGAAACAGCCCTTAACTTAAACTCATCCAAAATTAAATATTAAGAATTATACTGGCTAAACGAATTCTTAGAACGTTTATCCATCCAGGATTCCTGACGCAATATCTACCCTATTTGAAGAAACATCGGTTGAGAAAACACTATGAAAACAAACCTACGAATTAAGTCTTCATCCCTGCTGTTGATCGGGTTGATCCTGCCTATGATTGCCATAGCTTGCCGGATCAGCATCCCTAACCAAGTTGCAACACCCGCGCCGGTGGAGGAGTTTTTTGTTGCCACAGTTGAAGCCCCAGCACAGCCACAGATTGTCATTCCTGCAGTCGTGCAGGATGAACAGAGTTTGTTGATCAATCTTTACCAACGTGTCAATCCGTCGGTCGTCAATCTGACTATCTACGCTGACCAGGGCGGCTTCGTTAGCGCTTTCAGCCAGGGTTCGGGGTTTGTGATTGATTCCTCTGGTAACATTGTCACCAACGCCCATGTCGTCCAAAGCGGCGATCAAATTGAAGTGAACTTTTCGGATGGGACGATTCGGGAAGCCCAGCTGGTTGGGATCGACCTGAACAGCGACCTGGCCGTGGTCCAAGTGGAGAACCTGCCTGCCGCCAGCTTACCCTTACCTCTCGGCGACATCAACCAGGTGCAGGTCGGACAGACGGTGGTCGCAATTGGGAACCCATTTGGCCTGGATGGGACCTTGACACGCGGGATCGTGAGCGCAATTGGCCGCACCATTCCAGCGTTGACCCCGTTCTCAATTCCGAAAGCGATCCAAACCGACGCGCCGATCAACCCGGGTAATTCAGGCGGCCCGCTGCTCAACTTGAATGGGGAAGTGATTGGCGTAAATGCACAGATTGAGACGGATGGCAGCAGCAATTCCAACAGCGGGATTGGTTTCGCCATCCCGGTAAATATTGTCCAACGGGTTGTCCCGGGCCTGATTGCGACTGGGCAGTATGACTGGGCCTGGTTGGGTGTGCGCGGCACCAGCTTCTCACCGTTGCTGGCCGAGGCGATGGACATTTCGATCGAGAAAGGCGCTTATATTACCGAGATCATCGAAAATGGCCCGGCATCCAAGGCAGGCTTGAGAGGCGCAGAGAACACCCGCACGATCAACGGACGAACTTTTCCGGTGGGAGGCGACCTGATCACAGCCATCAATGGACAGGCGGTCGAATCTTTTGACGATTTGCTGGTCTATATTGCCCTGGAGACTTCACCGGGCCAGGAGATCATGCTGAGCGTGATCCGGGCTGGTGAGCCGACCCAAATTTCATTGACGCTTGAAAAACGACCCGCCTCTATGCAGAGCGAAGCGCCCTTGAACGTGCCTTGATTTTTGAAAATTTCTAAAACCCATAACCCACATTTATCCCACTTCCTGTGGGATAAATGTGGGTTATTGATTTAATCCATGGCACTATTCCAAGATTTCCCCGAGAAAGCCCATCTCAATTAACACGTTAAGCACCGCCTCAACCGCCCCGGGCTTGACCAGGATGGCGGTTGGGCCGAGTGGATCCCCCAAAAACCGGGCCGCCCGGCTGGAGCGGAGAACCTGGAGAATTTCTGGATCCTTGACCCTTAAGACAATCAACTTTTCAAGCACCACTTCGCGAGGCCGTTCCTGCCAACGTTCGAGAGCACGGAGGATATTCGGCGGCGTCAGCTCGGCCATCTTTCGAAACAATGCCAGAAGATGGCTGATTTTCAGGCCTTGTTTCTGGGCTCGCTCCAGTGAGGCAGGCACCAAACGGAAGTGATATCCCGCCCGATCAACTTTCTCCCAACTGCAAAACCTGGCGATCTGGTAACGCGCCGCCCGGGAAGAGAGCCTGGGAACCAGGATTTTACCATCGGAGCGGGTCAACCAGCGCTCACTCTCTTCCAAAACAGTGCCAGGAGCTTCACCCTGTAATAAGGCGGGCGCCAGGCGCGAAAAGCGAAACGCGCAATACCGAAAATTCGGATCAGACAAGTTCGCACCATCCGACGCCAGATCTACCAGGCCCAACCAATGCAACGGCCCACAGACGATGAAACGGATGAGGGCACCTTCGACCTGATCCCAGTGCTCGAAACCTCGCAAATAGAGACCCGAAGAGCGCTGGCGAATAAACCAACTGTCATAGTCACCAGCCAGGCGCTGAAAATCTGGGTGGTGCTGGCAAATTGCGGCGATAAAACTGGCCAGGCTGACATAGGGTCTACTCCCAGCTGCCGGGAATGCATCCGGTGGGGTCATTTCTCCTGCCAGTGTGATGCGCTGAAATGGCGCAGATAAGAGAAAATCCAGACAAGTTTGGCGCGTCTGGAGGGGGTTATTCCGGATTTCTCCATCCATCTCCAAGTCAGGGAGGAAAAACAGCTCGTTCAGTTGCGAGCTGTTAAGCCAGGTTTGAACCAGGGTTGCCAGGGACTCGGCGCGCCCGCTTTCCAGGAAACTTCTGACCGGTTCAGGGGAGGGCATTCCCGAGGGATCAACCAGCCCGGCGGCTGATAATAACTTTTCCAAGAAACGTGGATAGACGCTGGAAAATTCAGCAATTGGTCCCTGCCCGAGCAAAAATGGCTCCGGGCTAAGTCCATTTCTTAAGGCGGCCAAAATTGTGCAGGCATCATCCAGAACCAGGTCACTGGCCGGGAAAGAGGTGGTTTGCTCTTGGGCAGACGCCAGCCGGCCCAGCTCTTTCAATTTTTTGGGGGTAATTTCCGGCAGCATAGCCAGAAAGTCTTTTGGGATGTAGGCAAACTCCTGCGGGCCATCTGGGGTATTCAGGAAACTCCGGCCGAGCAAGCCTCGATACCAAAGCACCTCCGTGGGTGAAGCTGGCTTGAGGTAAGGACGCTCGCGATCACGCCTGGCCGGACCTAACTCGCGCAGCGCCCCATGACGGCGGGTGAACAAAGCCCAGGAGAGATAACCATCCTGATCGAATAAATCCCAGAATGCAGCCCGGGCCTCCTGCGGAAGCTGCTCGATCACACGCTGCAGGCGTTGAGGATTTAACAAGTGAGCAATCAGCTCTTGTAAGCCAGTGCGGGTATCGCGAGCCGATAATTCCAGATCCCAGGCCCTGGCAACGATCTGTAAGTGGCCGAGGTCGACATGATGCAGGCTTTGACTCAGTTCCGGTAATTGGAGAGGAGCCATTCAGGGACTACCCCGGTCGCTGAGCCTGGGTCGCCATGACTTCCAGGGCAGAAGGAAGGATTTCCATGGAAACCTGGCGAAGATCCATACCGAATCCAGAGAAAATTTCACCGTCCGTATGAATATAAAGCGGCCGGTCTGAGACAACATCTAGCTTCAGGCATTGGCCGGACCTAACCTGGCGGAAGCGGGCGTGGGTGCCTTTCATCACCTCTGGCAGCAAGCGAAACATCATCGGGCGAGAGACCTGGTCAATACTCACGTAAGAGAATACCCCATCATCCAGCCTGGCCTTGGGGTCGATCCGAAATCCACCCCCTTCCCGCCCGCCATTGCAGAGCACAAGCATCAAGGTTTTTTGAGCCCAAGATTCTCGATCCGTGGAGATCTGCATCTGGGGCGAATCATGGTCGAGGATAATCGTTTGGACAACTGCCAGAAGATAGATAATGAAGCCCCGCATCCAGGTGAAACGCCGCGAGCGGATCGTAACGGTAGTATCAAAGCCGATGCCGACAGTATTGTCCCAATATTCGACCCGGTTATGGCCATCCACCAGGCGGCCGATATCCACGCGGTGAGGCTGTCCATTAAAAACCTGGCGGAGCGCATTTTCGGGCCGGCTGTCCAGGCCAATCGCATGAGCAAAATCGTTTCCTGAGCCGAGGGGAACCACACCGAGACGCGGCCGGGATTCCGGGGCGGCTCGCATCAGTCCATTGACTACCTCATGGACGGTGCCATCTCCACCAGCAGCGATGACCAACTCATAGCCTTCCTGGGCTGCCTGGTAAGCCAGCTCAGTGGCATGGGTTGGAAAAACAGTGCCGCTCCAATCTGCGCCGCCATATTCCTCGACAATCGGGCGCAAATCCGCGGCTGCTTGCCAGGCGCGACCCAGGTCTGCATTCGGATTAACAATTAACTTGACACGTTGGGAAGCCATCCTACCACCTATTGAGTTTAAAAGGATGCGGCCGGAGAACTCCGACCGAACTACCGCCTTGGTAAATGATCTCTACGCGCTGAGCTCAGTTGGAATAGTGAGATTTTAACTCAGCCACCGGTAAAGTAATTTGACCTTCCGTTTTGTCGCCGACCAGGCTGACCTGGTCCGGGTGATTCGCAGCCAGCCAGGCAGTATAAGCAGCCACCAGGGCATCTAGTTCGCCCGGTTTTAGCAACTGGTCTATGGGGAGAATCCCCCTAAGGAGCTTAAAACGGGTAAATTCTTCAAAAATCAGCATCGGGTCGGCAACTTTTACTTTCCGCTCGTACATCGCCAGTTGCCGCTGTAGGCGTCCCTCGAGCGTGTATTTTGGAAATGGGAGAACTTCGAGGATCGTCGAATAGCTGGCATACGGGTAAACTTCAAGGCTTTGTAAATCGACCTCTTCGGAAGGATAGGGAAGATATCCCAGGCGATCCAGGCCGGTAAAGACGTTGAAACCCATTTGCATCCAGGCAGGGCAATCTTCTAGCCGGGCGGGGGTTTGGGGAATGGTGATATGGTGCTGGCGAAGAATGTAATCCGCCAGGCGGAAATCGACCCAGCGCCCACTGGCTGGGAGTGGGGATAAGGACTGGCGAACTTCCTGACGTACCATGACTCCCTGGTTTGGCCGGCGCGGTCCACAGACAGCAATCCAGGCCTGGCGTTGGCCAGCTGCGTAAGCCAGGATATCTTCCAGGCGGCCTTCTCCGAGCGCGACGGGGCGTAACTCCTGATCCAGAGCAGCGTACGAAAATGGCTTTTGCCCGGCAGTTGGGTCGATGCCGATAAAGGTACGGGGATTAAATAGCATCACTCTTGAGTTTAGCGCAAAATCAACCAACAGGCAATGAAAATCAGGAAATCTGTCATCTCATTTAACTTACAGCCGTCTTTTGACGAGAACTTCAGGCTAAGCTATACTATAGGAAATCCAATTGCAGACAAAAGGAGAATGGATATGGCTACATTCAAACTTACTTATGCTACCATGTTTAATCCCCCACCTGAAATGCATGACCAGTTCGACCAGGCCCTGGCTGGTGTGAAAGCCAGGCTGGGAACCGAATATGGCATGATCATCAATAATCAAGATGTTTTTGCAGAAGAAAAATTCGAAGACCGGTCGCCAGCCAATACGGACGTCGTCCTGGCGGTGATGCAAAAAGGATCTGAAAGACATGCCCAGCAGGCGCTATCGGCGGCGCGGGCTGCTTTTCCGGGTTGGAGCAAAACCCCCTGGCAAGAGCGGGTGGCGTTGCTACGTAAAGCCGCCGACCTGATCGATGAGCGAATTTTCATGCTCGGGGCATCCATGGCCCTGGAAGTTGGCAAGAACCGGATGGAAGCGCTCGGCGATGTTGCCGAAACGGCTGACCTGATCCGGTATGCCTGCTATCAAATGGAAAAGAACGACGGTTTTATGGTTGAGATGGGACGTGATCCGCTGGTCGGTTACAAGGCAACCAATTTATCCGTCCTGCGCCCCTACGGCGTCTGGCTGGTGATCAGCCCGTTCAACTTCCCGTTCGCCCTAACCGGCGGCCCGGCTGGGGCTGCCCTGGTCACCGGCAATACCATTGTGATTAAACCAGCCACCGATACACCCTGGATTGTGCGATTGCTGGCGGAATGCTTCCGCGATGCCGGGCTGCCAGATGGCGTGGCTAATTTCGTCACCGGTCCTGGCCGGACTCTAGGCCAGGCCTTGATTGACGGCTCTGAAGTCGATGGGGTGACCTTCACCGGTTCGTTTGATGTGGGGATGAAGATCTTTCGTGATTTTGCGAACGGCAACTTTGTGCGGCCGACAATTCTAGAACTAGGTGGTAAGAACCCGGCGATTGTTTCACGCAATGCTGACCTGGAGCACGCCGCGGTTGGCATCGTTCGTTCTGCCTTTGGCCTGCAAGGTCAAAAATGCTCAGCGGCTTCGCGAGTATTTGTCGAGGCTCCGGTCTATGACCAACTGGTGGAAAAACTGGCCAACCTGACCAACAAGCTGGTGATTGGCGATCCGACCGATAAAAATGTTTACCTGGGCCCGGTGATCAACAAAAGCTCCTACCAGGATTTCAAGGACTTCACAGAAGAGCTTTCCCAAGCCGGAAAAATGTTAACCGGTGGCAAAGTCCTGGTGGATGGCGAGTTTGCCAAAGGTTACTTCTGCGCACCGACCT
>CAZAGA010000052.1:0-14978 GCA_964484335.1 uncultured Anaerolineaceae bacterium | reverse complement strand
TGAGGCGAACACGCTGCCACCACCACCCGAGTCAGGCCTTCTTCCTTGATATCTTTTTCAATCAACTCCTGGCCCAGGCTGGAGCACATAAATTTATAATCACGGGCAATTACGACGCCGCGATCCTTGAGCTCATCGGCGGCAAACTTGGCAACATCTACAACATCAACTGTCCCAGCGATATTGGAACCGCAGTGGCACACATATACGCCAATTTTTTCTTTTGGCATTCCTTCGGACGAAATCTCATCTGGGTTAATCAGTTCGCTCATTGCTCCACCTCCTCCTGGCCAGGCAAGGTTGGCATCGGCAGACCCGTTTTCTTTATTCGTTTGGGTGGGGCTTTCCCCTCTTCGGGGCCGGGAACATCGACACCGATTTTCTTTAAAGCTGGCCTGGCGTCCACGATCTCTCGGCCGAAGCCCAACTTCTCGGGTTCCACGCCAAGGGCTACCCCAACCAGTTGGGTGAAGAAGATAACTGGCATCTTATAGTTGGTTTTGAAGTAGCTGTTCATTTCTTTTTGATAGGCATCCAGGTTCAGCTGGCACATTGGGCATAAAGTGACCATCAGGTCTGCTTGGTACTGGTCAGCGGCGTGAACCAACCGACGGATTAATTCAAAAGCTACTTCTGGGCCAATTTGGGTCATGTGGCCGCCGCAGCAGTGCGTTTTCAGCGGAAAATCAATTACATCTGCCCCCAGGGCCTTCAAGAGGCGATCTAACTCGGTGGGGTATTCTGTGTTCGACCAGCGGTGCTCATAATCTGGCCGGGGCACCATGCAGCCGACGTACGGAGCCACCCGTAGCCCTTTTAATGGCTTTACCACGGCTTGCTTGACTTTTTCCATGCCGACATCGTTGACAATCACATCGAGCAGATGGCGGATTTTCATCGAGCCTGGCTCGTATTTTAAATCACCTGCCGCTAATGCGGTGTTCACATTCTTTCCTAAAAGCGGCCGCTCAGCCATGTAGTGGTCGGCCTTGGCCAGGTTGAGATAACAGGCGCTGCAGGAGGCGACCACAGTATCAGTTCCCTGCGCCTGCTGGGCAGCTAAAGCCAGGTTGCGGGTAATTAATGCATAGGCTGGGGTCAAACTAATTCCAACGTATTCGGTTGCCCCACAACAGTTCCAATCATCGATCGCCTGAAATTCCAGACCAAGCGGCTTGAGAATTTCCCACATTGACTCATCATAGGCTTTGGCGCTGGATTCCATCGAACAACCGGGGTAAAACATATATTTGCTCATTTCATCGCCTCCAATTCCTTCGCCCGATCGAGGATGGTAGTGAGCTGGCCAATGCCTTTGATTTGCTTGGGACGTACGGACATGCGACGTTTAGACAGCATGCCCAGTCCCATCGGCGCTGCCCCAGGCAAGCGGGTTAATTGGTGTTTCAGATAGTGGCGTGTAGCCAGGCCGAGCTCAAAACTGCGTCCATAGCGTTCAACCATATCTACGAAGGTTTGCGAGAAATCAGGAGCAGTCGTATCTTTGTAGAGCCTTGCATGAATGGCCATGCTCTTCAAGGTGTACATAACATCCGTAATGTGTACCCCTTGGGGGCAGCGTACAACGCAGTTATAGCAGGATACGCAGATCCAGGGTGTATTGCTGCGCAAGACTTCCTCGCGATAGCCAGCGCGGATCAGAGCAAATAAGGCGCGCGGCGTATGATCCATATCTGCTGAAGAAGGACAGGATCCACCGCAAGTACCACATTGGATGCACATTTCCAATCTGGCGACGCCAGCAGTTGCTTCACTGACTTTTTCTAAAAATCGGACATTTGGGTTGGGATCTTCAGGGTGAACAGGTCGCGGATACAAAGGACACCTCCTGATAAGATGCGGGTGGACCTGTAAGGCTTTGGCTTCAGGCTCCTTGAGATGAGCACTGTTTACCAACGGAAGGGGTATTCAAATTTTTCAATACTTGTTTTTATGCCTCCTCGGATCTGATTCTAACAAAATGATAGCAACAATTTCACATTTAAATAGTATGGAGGAATATTTGTCTGTTGAATAGTGATAAATATCATATTGAATTATGACAAATGACACTGGAATTTTGTGAATTAATTCACTAATAAGCTTTGGTTCTTGGCTGGAGCAATTTATCGGTGCATTGAATCTGACAGGCAACTGTGACGGATTAATCGAACGGCTCAAGGTATACTAGTAAAACTACAAAAGGTAGCCCTCATTGTTCTGAAGATCAGGTGAAAAATGGACCCTGATGGATTGTTTGTCCTCCAGCCTGCTTTGTTCGAAATTAGCCAAACCAGCGCCAGCACTTTGGAATTATTCCCCAAGGTATGGAAAGCGGCTGAAGAGATGGTTGATCCTTTTCTTGAAAATCGTCAGAAAAGCCTGGATATCCTGGATGAATTAAATGCAGCTCGGTATTCTCCCCTGATTGCATATTTTTTGTTCACTCGTCTCAATGAACCTGAACCAGGATTGCGTTGTCGGATTATCAAGGTTCTTTCCGATGCATTGTCTCCAGATGCACACGGCAACTTTGCACCCGAAAGGGTAAGGCAAACACTGCGCAACCACCTAGCTTTATTGGGATGGGATCAAATTTTTACCCTGCTGGAAACGATTGAAATTGAGCCGTCTCTGGATAAAGCCGGCGCCTTGCTATTGAAAGCTAACAGCCGTGCCGGCGAAGTCCTGGCGGAGATTTTACTCGACCGAAAGACCCCACTTCCTATCCGAATCCAGGCAGCTCAGATGATTGGTAGAGTTGGCTATGTCGACGCAGCGCCCAGCATTGAACGCTTGATTAACCGGCTCGAGGCGAAGGCAAACGGGCAGCAGGCGTTTTCTTTCAGCTCGGCTGAATCGCTTGAAGAAGCTCAATTATTGCCTGTCCTGCAGGCGGTAAAGGTCGTCCTACAGGCGTCTTGAAGCGTGGTTATCCAACTGCTTTCCCACAATTGATACAGTACTTATCCGTCGGTTTGAGAACGAAACCGCAGTTGCTGCAGGTTTTGGGTTGGACTTTTCCCAGTGGAGCGCCGCAAGCGACGCAGGTCCCTGTTCCGACTGGGTTTGCGGTATTGCAGTAATCACAGATCATCCGTTTCAGTCGTTCTGAAAGCTCGAAGGTGGCATTCATGGATTGGGCAGTTCGCTCTATGACTGCGTTCACGTCCTCCGTGAGTTGGATCGATTGGATGTCCTGAGCCAAATCATCCAAACGACCGAGTACATTCCATGGATTGCGCATTGCTGTGAACAGGGTTAATCCAAGGCTTGCCGCCACTCCCAACCAGGCTTGTTTACCCATTTGGATGGATACGCCATCTTCAACTTGTTTTACAGTTACACTAAGGGCGGTCTGCCCACCCGTTTCCAACCATTGCCGGGTAACAATTTGAACTACGATGCTTTTTTCCGAGCCAAAGGATTGGGCTCGATAGTTCCCGCGGTTGAACTCGCCCATCAAAGCCTGGGCAAAATCCTTGGGGGTTATCTTTCCATGATAAATTCGTTCTTCCATGGGTTTAAATCCTGGTCCGTGTAGGCTGATAGAATCGACTATGAGAGAGATTTTCTCATTCCAGGTAGATTATAATCGGGTTCAGGAGAACTTATGCTTCGGAATTGGTTAAGAGTAATTGGACTACTAATGATTACCACAGCTTTTATAAGTTTACTGGTAATCACCCGCGCAAGCGCTGGTAGCCTGAGGCAAATCCCGACTGGATCGATCCCCACGGTTACCGGTTCGCCGGTCAGCGCCGTGGCTATTGTGCTTGATAGCGAACAAGGTTTTGCCAATGTCCGCTCTGGACCCGGAACGCTTGGATACGAGGTGGTGGGTGTATTGGTAGAAGGTCAGCAGGTGCCTGTGGTTGGAAGGACAGTGGTTGGCGATTGGTTGCTGATTGCTTATCCAGGCGTGCCCAGTGGGGTGGCTTGGGTTTGGAAAGACTTGGTGGAGCTGCGAGGGAATGCTCCAGTTGTTGAATCGCCAGCAACCAACACCCCACGCGTGACGCCCACCATCGACCCGACCCTTGCGGCACAATTCCTTGTCAATGTCCAGCCGACCCGCCTACCAACTTTTACTCCACCTGAGCCCCTCTCGATTCCGACCTTTTTGCCTGTCACTTCCCAAGCAGCTCCCGGAAATGTGCCGATCGGTTTTATCATTATCGGTATGGCAGTCTTAGGGATTTTTGGCCTGTTGATCTCTTTTTTACGTGGCAGGTAGTCAACGGCGTTGAAAAAAAGGCTGTCCAAAAAAGCATTTGGACAGCCCTTTTATTTTGAGGTTTCTCAGTGGCTAGTGGCAGCCCCCGCAGCCAGATCCGGATCCATCCCCGGCGGCATCCTTCGTCCGGAACGAGCTTCCACAGCCACAGGAAGATACGGCGTTAGGATTCTCGATCTTGAAACCGCTTCCCATGACGTCATCAACATAATCAACCGTTGCACCGCGTAAATAATCGATGGATACTTCATCGATCACAACTTGTACGCCATCGAAGTCAGCGGTCAAATCCATCTCCCGAACATTACCTTCCAAAGCCATTCCGTATTGAAAACCAGAGCAGCCGCCTCCAGAGATAAATACTCGCAAGGCGTAGCCCTCCAGGTTGCGTTTTACCAACAAAGCCCGAACTGCCTCCACTGCAGAGGGAGTCAGGGATATAAAATCGGTTTGCGTTTGATCAGCTAGCATAAAAACACCTCATCATCATTTGATAACAGAATCTCTTGAATTGGAGAAATCATATCAATTTATTTCGAATTCGTCAATGCCTGGCCTAAGGCGTATTTAAAATAGCATCTGACCCACGATTACAGCCGCCAGGCTAATCGTCAGGTTGTCTACATCGTGAACGGGTAATGATTCAACCAGTGTGCTGACCAGTGCGATGAGTGTGACTGGAAGGATGATTTCTATCAGGCTAAACGAGAAAAAGCCTTGAGCAATGAAAAATGCCATAATTGCCATCGCAAAAAACCAGCTACCCAGGAGCATTCCCAAGGAGCCTATCCAGGACTTCTCTTTGTTCCAGGGAAGTTTTTGAGTCCCAAATCGTCGGCCAATGATGTCCGCCAGGCCATCACCGCCGCACAACACCATCAAGGCGACAATCCCAATCGGACTCTCGCGCCAGTAGATCAGGGTGAGAATAACGAATACGATTCCATACAACAGTGGGCCGCGTAATATTTCACGCCGGTCTCCGTGGCGCGTCATCGATTGGACCGAGCCTTCATCGCGCAGAATGCCCAGGCCGACCAGGAGAAATTGCAAAGTAATCCCGCCGGGCACCAGGGCAGCCAAAAAACGGGCTTGTTCAGTATCAGAAAAAAACACCCAGCACAGGATAAAAATCGGGCCGGTACCAATGTGGATGATTTTTCGGCTGAGTCGGCTGCTAATCCAGCCGCGCTGGGCTGCAAAGTCCATCAGGCGTAGCCAGGCTAAAGCAATGAACAGGGTCACCATCAGAGCAAGTAAATTATTGTTGAGCATCCGATAGCCCACCTTTCTAAAAGCGTTCGTTTCTCATCTCGCGCTGGATTTCCCGTTCGGTGTCTCTTTTTGCAATGGCTTCACGTTTATCAAACAACTTTTTACCCTTGGCAACAGCAATTTCGACCTTGGCGCGCCCATTCTTCAGGTACACTCGGATGGGGACAATTGTGACACCCTTCTGGCGAACCTGGTTCCATAAACGGACGATTTCCGAGTGATGGAGAAGTAGTTTCCGTAGCCGGCGCGGTTCGTGATTGTGGATGCTGGCCTGTTCATAGGGCGCGATATGAGCATCCTCCAACCAGGCTTCACGCCCATCAATACGTACAAAAGCTTCCGCAAGGCTAATTTGACCTGCCCGGATTGACTTGATTTCACTTCCTTGTAACGCAATACCTGCCTCGAATCTTTCCAGTAGGAAATATTCGTGACTCGCTTTTCGGTTCGTTGCTACAGTTTTTACATTTTCCATAGTGCCTGGCGCCTGAAGGAGGTAATTATACCTTCACTGTTCAAAAAGTTCGAAGAGCAGCGGGTTAATTTGATCCCAGTTTGGCAGCAGGATTGCCGCTCCTTGCTCCGTAGTTGTTGGAGTGACCATTGCTCGGCTCACTGTGTGGTTATCAATTCCATCGGGGCCAACCCGCAATAAAGTAAGTCCAAGTCGTGGCCACATCCAGATTGGTAAATTGCTGTCAACCGTTCTAAATATGGCTGCTCCGACCGCTGGGATCCGGACCCAATTCACGGGTGAGCTTATTTTCTGGAACGCCGCTTTCAGGATGATTTGGCCTTGTTTCATTCGCTGGAAGTCATCTGAACCAGTCCGGTTGCGAGCAAAGGCCAGTGCTTTCCTTCCCGTCAAGAAATGTGTGCCAGTTTCGTAACCGGCCATGGGTTCATCAAGATTGATTTCCACACCGCCCAGCGAGTTGAATACCTCCCGAAATCCCTCAAATTTAATCCGCATAAAATAGTTCACCTCTACCCCAAAGTTCTCTTGAATGGTTTGCAATGCTGCCGCCGGCCCGCTTCCAGGTGCAGCAGCCTCAGCAAAGAAATGGGCGGTATTAATTCGGTTCTCGCCGATACCTGGGATCGTTACCCAAAGATCCCGCGGTACCGAGAGCATCCGGACATACGGGCCGGTTGGTACGATGCTGACCAGGATATTCGTGTCACTACGTCCCGCATCACTGCCCGGTGTTGTCTGGTCGATTCCCAGGATTAATAGATTGGCCCGTCCCGGGGCAAAAAAATAAATCGCTGAGAAAAATCCCAGGAAAGCCGCGAGGGTCAGAAGAGGAATCGGGCTGCATCCATAGCAGCAAAAACGGTTTTGGTGTGTTTTTGACATGGTTTACAGGATTGCCTTTGATGTGGCAGGTGTCACACTTCCTTGCTGAGGGGTAGATTTGTTCTGAATTTCTTCTGCTAAATTCTGGATTTCTGACCCGGATAGGGTGGTGTGGATTGGATCAAGGTGTTCCGCAACCCAGCGATGTAAAGGTTTAGACCAGTTGGTTAAGGCGCGAGCATCGGCAGGGTAATGGCTAGCGCGAGCGCCAATATTCCGCCATTCCAGTCCATCCAGCGCAGCTTGCCATTCTTCCCAAGGAGTCAGATCTGGTGTCGGAGTAAAAGTCGCCAGGGGCGAGAAAAAAACTGGCCTGCTGGGGGGAAATTCCGAGCGCATTGTTTTCATGAAATTAAGGCTGTCCAGGGTGTTGAACACCAGCCACAAGGGCAGCAAACTACTTCGGCGGATGGCGGTGGCATCGAATTGGGAGAACATCTCAATCAAGACGCCTGCTGGAACGCGGTTTTCCTTCTCTACGGCAAACCGGACGCTCTGGTAAGCCAGGCGAGAGAAATCTTGTGGCTCTGGCAGCCGGATAGGGATAAACTGGTATCCTTTCTGCGCACAAAACTCTTCCACCGCTTCTGCCATACCTGGCTCACTACCCCATTCGGATTCTGGCCCGGCTTCCAAGGGGAACTCGGACAGCGCCCATCGATTTTTGGTCAAACCAATTTTCTTACAGTATGCCTCCAGTCGTTGGCTGCCCAGGACGAACTCTTGAGGGGAGATATCACCCCACCCACCAACCTGAAATACATTGGCAGGGCCAATTCGATAGCGCAGCCAAGTCGCTCCGCAATCCAGATAACAGACGCTGCCACCTTCAGATAAGTTCCGTTCAATGAAATCCTGGTATTTTTTTGGAAGATAAAGTAACTTTAGCCGCAAGTGATTGACATAACGAGTCATCCATTCATCGTGAATCGGGTCGTAATGCTGAATTGCTAACACCTGGGGATTCCGTTCGGTGATTCGGCGGGCTAGAGTACTGGAGCGCTGGAAATATGTCCGGATATCCCCGTCTTGTGCCCCGCCGCGTAAACTCAAGACGAAAGCTTGGGGTAAAAATGGTCCCCCCAAGGCCAGAGACAAGTGGGCGCTGGCCCCACCGAGCGCGCTGCCCAGGACAATACATGGGAATGCCCCCCGCACTTCCCGGTAGTCATTGAGCCGCTCCTCGACCAGGTCGACGATCGACAAGTCCTCGACCCTTGTCGGCGGCAAGCCACTGAGGCTCTCAAACCTGGAGATCACAAAGCGGGCCAGGTTTTGCGGGAATAGGCCGAGCAATTGCAGGGCAACTCGTTTCCAGGGTTCAAATTGATAGGCTGGGCAAAACTGCCCGGTTAATCCAGCCGCTACCGCCCGTGTAACAATCGGCGAGGAACTTTCAGGGCTTTCCAGGATCAATTCTTCTTCCGGCGCGAGATATTGGGTTCTGGCTGGGACAATAGTTTTACCATTGGAAGCAGGCTAAGCCACCACTGTTCCTTAGGTCGCTGGTATTTTAGGTCAGCCATACGGTGGAAATCTTCCAAGTTATGGAATTTCAGTTCTTTGCCTTGCAGGCCGATGAAAGCGCTGTCACCTGAGCGCTTTTCAACTTGCTCAATCAGATAATTGATGCAGCGGGTCGCAAAGCGGGTTGCCTGGATGCGGTCGAATGGCGAAGGATTGCCACCCTGCTGAAGGTGACCAAGGATCGATTGGCGGACATCGTACAGGTCCTGACCTTCTTCTTCAAACAAGGCAGAAACCAGTGCTGTCGAATAAACCTCGTTAGCATGTTCGCTGCGAATTATAAGGCCAACCCGCTTTCCATGCTCGAAATTGTCGTTCATCCATTCGATATCATTCACTAGGTCGTGCAGTGTGATTCCTTCTTCGTTCAGGTAGATTCGTTCAGCGCCTGTTGCCAGGCCACTCATCATCGCCAGGTAACCACAGTGACGCCCCATGACCTCAACCACAAAGACCCGGTTTTGAGCGATGGCTGAATCCTTGATCTTATCGACTGCCTCTGTAATATTGTTTAGTGCAGTATCTGCACCAATACTAAGATCTGTCCCCGGCAAGTGATTGTTAATCGACGCAGGCAGGCAAATCATCGGAATGTTGAATGCCGGATAATTATTTCGGAGCTGGATCAACTGGTACCCGGTTTCATAGCCCGACCAGCCGCCGACAATTAGCAAGCCTTGTATATTGAACTTCTCTATAGTTCGCGCAATAGCATAGAAATCACTACCACTGGGTTCTTTGCGGTTGGTACCCAATTCGGCACCGCCACGTGAAGCCCAACCATTGACGCTCATCCAATCCAGTTCTTTGACATCTCCGTTGACCAGGCCAGGGAATCCACCTTGCACACCCAGGATGATATGGCCACGGTCTAAGCCAATCCGGGTTGCTGCGCGTACGGCGGCATTCATGCCTGGGGCTGGAGCGCCAGAGTGCATGATGGCCAGTCGATATCGTTTCTGATTCGGTTGTGGCGGGTGTGGTAGGGCCCGCAGCATGGTTAAGAGGGTATTGAAGGACTCCTTAAAGCTGGTGCCGCGCGCATCCATCGCCGCTTCATATTCATGGTTTTCGATCAGGTCGGCGACTGCATGCGTTTTCTCGACACACTCCATTAGAGGAGACTTGGTGATCCTGTTTCCGCGCAATCCAATCAGTTGGGGCTCCGAGCTGGATGAGGCTGAAAGGACATCTTCCACTGCAGCGTGTCCAAGCTGCGTGCTGAGGTTGCGGTCAAACGCGCTTGGCGAACCGCCACGCTGCACATGTCCTAAAACCGTAACGCGTACTTCTTCATTCAAACCATCTTCCAAGGCTTTAGCGACATCTGCACTGCCAATATAATTGCCATGTCGGTCGCGCGCCCCTTCTGCCATGATCACGATTGCATCTCGCCGCCCAGCCTGGCGGCCAGTTTTCATTCGATTAACCATGACCTCAGCCCAATTGTCCACGTCAGGTGGATTTTCAGGGATCAGTACCCAGTCTGCACCTGTCGCCAGGGCTGCCATCAATGCCAGGTAGCCGCAATTTCGCCCCATTACTTTAACCACAAAGCAGCGCTGGTGGCTGGCGGCAGTACTGCTGATTGCGTCAACAGCCTCGGTGATCCGGTGCAGGGCTGAATCAGCTCCGATGGTCATATCGGTTCCCGCCATATCATTGTCAATCGACCCCACCAAACCACTGATAATCAGGTTGGCATGCTCATCTGCAGATTGTTGAGGAATTTGATTGGTTTGGACCAGCTCTGCAAGCAGACCGGGCCATTCCTGGCGGAAAAGATTCGCGCCAGTCAGGGATCCATCGCCACCAATCACAATCAAGCAATCAATCCCATTCACAACCAGGTTCTTCGCTGCCCGTAAGCGTCCGGGGCGTGTGCGGAAATCATCCGAGCGGGCGGTGCCAATGACTGTGCCTCCCTTTTGTAAAATCCCGCCGACCGAGTCCCAGGACATTTTTCGAATATAGCTACCCCCTTCTACCATCCCCTGGTAGCCCTCGTAAATGGCAAAGACTTCGATTCCCCTCACCAGGCATGTGCGGACAATCGAGCGAACAGCTGCATTCATGCCTTGTGCATCGCCGCCGCTGGTTAATACCCCAATTTTGCGTTTATTTTGGTTAGTCATGATTACTCCGGGTATTCATGCAAATGGTGAAAAACTAATGGAATTATCCACAGTATAGTACAAATCCAGACTGACCTGGCAGCCAATTTTCTGGATTATTCTCAAGCTTTTTCCGCCATCCAGACCTGATAACCTTCTCTGGCGACAATTAAGCGGGCATTTTGAAAGGTAAGCTGCAGTAAAGAGTCGTAGCGGATAAACTGGTTGGCAACCAGGATGAATTGACCGCCAGGGATGAGTTGGTTCCAGCTTTGTTGGATGAATGCCTGTGCCATTTGATAATCGACCGCTCTCCCTGCATGAAAGGGTGGGTTGGTTAGTATATGCGAATAACGTAGGTCATGGACCGCTTCCAACGCGTCACTGGCCCACACCTGCGCTCTCTCGTTTGGATGAGAAGCCAGGTTTTTTCGAGTCGCCGCGATTGCCAGAAGGTTCACATCAATAAAATCAATGGTTTCTGCCGAGGCACTCGCAGCGAAGATCCCTACCAGCCCATTTCCACAGCCTAGGTCAAGCACCTTTGCGCCGTGTGGAATGTCAATGCTTTCAACAAGTACTCGGGTGCCAGTGTCCAGGCGATCGTAGGAGAAAATACCAGGCAAGGAGAAGATACGCTGGCTTTTGCCACCGAGCTCGCAATGGAATTCAGCCCAGCTTCGGGGGGCGATTCCCGGTCGGAGGGCCCAAGCTGGCCAGCTTTCGGGGTACGCCCGGATTGTAAACCGACCCACCCGGTTGCCTTTTTTATACCCCAAGATCGTTCCCTCGCCCAGCAATGCCTGGGCGTCCCGCATCACAGATTGAATGCCCGCCTCCTTTGCTCCCGAAAGATATAGGGTTGCTCCGCTACGCGCCGCCTCACATGCCAACATCAGCCACCGTTGAGCCAGTTGGCGCCCTTTGGGTAGGTCGATGATGATCTGATCGAAAGTTCCTTTTTCTTCAGGTGGGCAATCAATCCAATCAATCAGGTGAACATTGGCGAGTTGGTTTAGCACCATCGTTTTGGCGGACATTTTCAAGGCGATTGCATTCAGATCCAAAACCAAAATTTGGCATTGCCTGAACCTCTGGGCTAGTGCCGCCGCTCCTGCCCCATGTCCTGAGCCCAGATAAAGGATGCGTTGACCCGGCTCGGCCTGGCAGGTTTCTGCGATTAATGCAGTGGATGGATTCACCTGGTCCCAATTGGTCAGCCCCGGCTTGGTAGCAACCCAGACCGATTGCCCTGCGAGACGGGCCTGAAAAGTACGGATCGTTGTATATGACTGGCTCTCGGCGTTTGGTTTCATCTTCATTGACATTTTTGCTTAAAAGTTTTCGGATATTGACGAGATAAACCTTACCGGATAAAATAGAAGCCGTTGTTCAGGCGTCGCCTCACCAGGAGGCGGCTTTTTTTGCCAGCCAGCCTGGCAAATTGGTATGGAGAAATTATATGTCAAAAAACAAACAGCCTCCGTTTTCAGAAGAGGATTCAGTCGAAATTATCTTGCCGGATGATCAGGTTAAGTTAGCGCCGGTTGCGTCGCCAGCCTCCCTGGAGACAGGCGAGTCCTTGGAAGTCTCGGGAAATAACGTGACAGAAATTAATGCTGAAAACGTGTCGATGACCAATGCGTCTGCAAGCAAGATTGTCGGGCAGAATGTCTCTGTCGCTCAAAGTGGTGTTGCTACCCTGCGGGCTGGCCAGGTCCAGTTGACTGAATCTGGCGCAGGTCTGGTTCAAGGGCAGGATGTGACTCTGGATCACAGCACGGCTGGCCTGGTTTATGCTGGGAAGGCGACTTTGAACGAATCGGAAACGCCCGTGATTGTTGCCAGGCAAGTCGAGGCTCAGTCTATCCGGTCCGTCTTGTTGATCAGCGGAAAAGTAAGTGGCCAAGTTGAAACCTCGATAGATGCTCCACGTGCTTTGTTGTTCGGCGCGGCCACTGGCCTGGTATTTGGTTTGATCTACTGGCTCCAAAAGCTGTTTGGATCGAAAAAGTAGTTACTCTGGTTGAGGAATTAATCCCCAGTCCGGGTGGATTTCACCGGCAGTTGCCGGAATTATACCGCCGGAGCGAGGGTAACCTGTTAGGAACCAGGTGAGAGGCGCTCCAAGGAAGGAAAGCATGGAACAGAAAGTACTCAAAGCCGAACCGCGCTCAGTGGTCGGGAAGCAGGTCAAAGCCCTGCGGCGTCAAGGGCGTTTACCAGCTGTCATTTATGGTCATGGTATTCAGCCGCTGATGATCTCGCTGGATCACAAGGAAGCCAGCCAGATGTTGTCAACCGTCACCTCTTCTCAGTTGGTGGTTGTTGAAGTTAATGGAAAGCCGCACACCAGCCTGGTACGCGAAAAGCAGCGCCAGCCGGTAAGCGGAAGCTTCGTTCATGTCGATTTTCTCGAAGTTTCGATGACTGAGAAGCTGCGTGCCAAGGTGGTTATTGAACTGGTGGGTGAGTCGCCGGCTGTTAAGAATTTTGATGGTATTCTTGTTCCTGGGCTGGAAGAGCTCGAAGTGGAAGCCCTCCCACGCGATCTGCCGGAGCGGATCTCGGTGGATGTGGCCATACTGACTGAAATCGGCCAGGCGATCCATGTGCGCGATATTGTCCTCTCAAAGGCAGTTGAGGTTTTGGATGACGAAGCTGAAATTATCGTCGTTGTTACCGCACCTGAAGCCGAAGAAGCTGGTGAAGCGGAAGCTGCTTCCGGGTCCGAGCCAGAGGTAATCGAACGCGGCAAGAAGGAAGAAGAGTTTTAGTCTTCTGGGTAGATTTTTATCTGCTGGGCTGGCCATTTAGGGAAAATAGATGGCCAGCCCAGTTTTATTAACCGAGTTGGAGCAGGTGAAGCAGGGTTAATGTAAACCTGGCGCTAGCGCCCCACAGTATCTCTCCATCGTAATCTTTGAAATAAATCACTGAGATGGATCCAAAAGGCTCTGGCAGGGCCCTTTGTCTCTCTTCATGGTTGCTCGGATTCGCCAGCCAGGCTAATGGGATCGTGAAGACCCGGCTGACCTCCTCCTGGGCGGGACGGACTGGGTAAGGCCAGGGGATTTGGCCGACAATTGGAGTCACCAAGTAATTAGTGATCGTTAAGAAGCGCGGCAGCTGCCCCAAAATTTTCACGTCGTCGGGTAGGATACCAATTTCCTCCCAGGTCTCGCGCAGGGCAGTCGTTTCTGGATCGCGATCTTCAGGATCAGCGCGGCCGCCTGGGAAGGCGACCTGGCCGCTGTGTTCGGGCAAGTTTGCATTCCGGCGTGTATACAAAATATGCCAGGCGCCATCGACCCTCAAAAAAGGAATTAATACCGAAGCCGGCTTGGGTTCGCCGCTGAGAATCGAAGTCAAGTGGGGAAATTCAGGATAGGGGGGTGAATTCCCTGAACTGGTCGCCCCTGCCAGCAAGTCGCTTATTTCCTGGCTGCTTAAATTGATTCGGGCGACCATCTTTCATCGTCCTGGTCTTCTTCGCTTTGATCCAGAAGGTCCGGCTCGGGTAGTTTAATTTCGGGCAGCATGGCTCGCCCAAAGATCAGAAAACCCGTGTGAGCTACCATCCGGTCGGTTGGCCGGAAGCGCTCGGGGACCGGCTTGTAATAACGAAGCAAAATCTCGCAGACATCCACGAAAGAAAACTGGTGGTTGTACAAAGCACCAAGCAGTTTGGTCACCTGGTTGGTGGTAGGCAGGATTGAGCCAAAATACCCGCCAGGTTTAAGCGCCTCTTTCGCCTGGGCAATGTAATCATAGGAGTTTGCAACATCCAGGAACAGCGCATCGACGCCCCTTTCATCGAAGCCCTCGTTGATATCACGCAGCTTAAACTCTACTCGCTCAGCCAGCCCAACCCGCTCCAGGTTCTTCCTGGCCAGGTTCTGCATCTCTGCCCGAGCCTCATAGGAGATTACTCGCCCCTGCGGGCCTACAGCCCAGGCCAGGGCGGTGGTTAGAGCGCCTGAGCCAGTACCAGCCTCAAGGACGTTCACGCCTGGACCGATACCCATTGTCAACAATATGAAACCGATATCTTTTGGATACAAGATCTGGGTATTACGCCGAATCTCTTTGAGAATATCACCCAGCCCAGGCTGGAGCAGGTAATATTCACTTCCCAAATGAGTGAAAACTTTACTTCCCCAAGGCTTACCGATCACCTCTGCGTGACTTAAAACACCACGGTGGGTTTGGAGCTCGCCACCCTCGACCAATCGAAGGATAAACACTTTGTTTGTTGGGCTGACCAGTTGAATTAAGTCGCCAACTTGAGCGAATAAATTTTCTTTGACCATAATGGCGCTAATCTTATCACAACCGGGTAAATCTTCGGCCTCCGGTTCGAGCAAAGTTTACTTTCCATTTGCTAAATCCTTGACGAATAACATCAATTTTGGTAAACTCCAGCCTTGTAAGATGGAAGGTGTATTCTCTTTGCAATTCGTTG
>CAZAGA010000051.1:3856-15233 GCA_964484335.1 uncultured Anaerolineaceae bacterium | reverse complement strand
TTGACAGCCTGGGTCGTCCGCACATCAGCTACCTGGATTACACCAACAGCCGCTTGAAGTATACCCATTTTGATGGAACCACCTGGATCATCGAGGACCTGGCAGTGGCGCATTGGTTTGGCGGGTTTACCTCACTGGCGCTGGATCCATCCGACCGGCCGCGGATCAGTTTTGCGGATGGCGACCAGCAAGCTAGCCTGGCCATCTGGGATGGGGCGAGCTGGACCTTCCAGGGTTTCGCCAGCAATATTTGGTATACCTCTCTGGCCCTAGAGCCTGGCGGTGCAGTCCAGATCGTTTACTATTCCTGGGGGCCGCGCGCCGTCCAACACTCCCGTTGGGATGGCAGCAACTGGGATACCCAGAAGATCGCGGTGATCAGCCAGGTCGGCCATTATAACGCCTTGCATATGGATTCTTCCGGCGCAGCCCACATCAGTTATGTGGATAGCAGCCAGCACCTGTTGAAATACGCCCGCCAAAGCAGTAGCGGCTGGCAAATTGAGACCCTCGCCAACCTGGGCCCCAATGGCGGCTACACCGACCTGGCGCTGGACGCTTCTGGACAGCCTGTGATCAGCTATTTCGATGGCCTGAACGAGGACTTGGTCCTGGCTCGTTTCGATGGCTCAAGCTGGGATTTCCAGGTGGTTGATGCAGCCGGCAGCCTTGGACAGTATAATTCACTGGCCATCGACAGCCTGGGCAACCCTGACATCAGCTACTACGATAAAACCAATGGCGGGCTGAAATACGCTGCCTGGGACGGGAGTAGTTGGTTGATCAGACTGGTCGACGACAACGGCAACACCGGCCAGTACACATCCCTGGCCCTGGATGGCCAGGGCCGGCCCCGGATCAGCTACTTCGATCAGACCAACCAGAATCTGCGCCTGGCAGAATGGGACGGCGTGCAATGGGCGCTGACCACCCTGGACAGCCTTGGCAAAGTAGGCTCCTACACTAGCCTGGCAATTGACCAGGCGGGGAATGGCCACGTCAGCTATTATGACAACACCAACGGCCAGCTTAAATACGCCCACCAGGCCAATGGCCAATGGTCGATTGAGTTGGTCGACCCCCAAACCGGCGCTGGACAATATAGCTCCCTGGCTTTGGACGGCCAGAACTGGCCGCAGATCAGCTATTACGACTCCAGCAACGGTGGGTTAAAATTTTCCCGCTGGAATGGCAGCAATTGGGAGATCACCGAAATCTACAACGCCTGGGGGGTCGGCCAGTTTCCGTCGCTGGCGTTGGACCGGAGTGGCTCGGCTCAAATCAGCTACTACGATGGCGACCGGCGTGATTTAAAATTTGTGCAGATGCTAAAGAGCCTTTACCTGCCGGTGATCCACAACAGACCTTGAACTGCCGGCTCGGATTCAAAGTTGAATAATGGAGCATAGAAAATGGCTGAGACCACGACACGGTTAACCAACCGAGAGCTTGCAGAAACCTTCACCTTGATCAGCGATTTACTGGAGATTAAGGGTGAAGTGATCTATAAAATTCTGGCTTATCGTAAAGCCGCCGACAGCCTGGAAAACCTGGCCGGTGACGCCCAGGCCTATTGGCGCGATGGCCGCCTGAATGATATCCCAGGGGTGGGCAAGGCAATTGCTGAAAAGATCGACGAGCTGTTACGCACCGGCAAGCTGGAGTTCTTGGAGCGCCTGAAACAAGAAGTGCCGCCGAGTATTGTCGATATCCTGTCCGTGCCGGATGTCGGCCCTAAAAAAGCGGCCTTATTCTGGAAACAGCTCAACGTGGCGGATCTGGCGAGCCTGGAAGCCGCCGCCAGAGCCGGAAAGCTGCGCAGCCTGCCCGGGATGGGCGAAAAGTCAGAAGCTAAGATTTTGGCCGGGATCGAGGCTGTCAAGCGCCGCTCCGGGCGTATCCCGCTTGGCAAAGCCTGGCCGTTTGCACAAACGTTACTAGAGTATTTGAAAGCTGTCCCTGGCGTGGCCCAGGTAGCTGTTGGAGGCAGCCTGCGGCGGATGCGCAGTACCGTTGGCGACCTGGATATCCTGGCAGCCGCCAGCGACTCTACCCTGGTAATGCAAGCCTTTATCCACCACCCCGAGGTGGTGTCGATCTCTGGCCAGGGCGATACCAAGGCTAGCGTTGAGTTCCAGCATGGCCTACGGGCGCAGTTGTGGGTCCACCCGCCTGAGCGGTGGGGCACCGCCCTGCAATATGCTACCGGATCGAAAGATCACAACGTCCGCCTGCGCGAGTTGGCGCTCAAACAAGGCCTTTCACTTTCCGACCAGGCCCTCAGCCGCCCCGATGGCAGTGAAATCTTATGCGCTACTGAAGAGGAAGTCTATCGCCTGCTTGGGTTGCCATGGATCGCCCCCGAGCTGCGCGAAGACCGGGGAGAAATCCAGGCTGCCAGGAATGGCAGTTTACCGGAGTTGATCGAGCCGCGCGACTTGCTGGCCGAACTGCATTCGCACTCCACCTGGTCCGATGGCCGCTTATCAATCCGGGAAATGGCCGAAGCAGCCCGTGAGCGCGGCTACCGTGTCCTGGCAATCACCGACCATTCGGTCAGCCTGGGGGTAGCCCAGGGGTTGTCCGTGGATGAATTGAAAGAGCAGCGTAAAGAAATCGACGCCGCCCAGCGCACTGTCGGCGACTCAATTCGCTTGCTACAGGGCAGCGAGGTCGAGATTCGCTCGGATGGCACACTCGATTTTCCGGATGAGGCGCTGGCCGAGCTGGATATTGTCATCGCCTCGCTGCATTCCAGCCTTCGCCAGCCGCGCGAGCAGGTCACCCAACGCCTGCTCAACGCCATCCGCAACCCCCATGTCGATGTGATCGGCCACCCGACTGGCCGGATGATCCCAAACCGAGAAGGAGCTGACCTGGATATGGAAGCCGTGCTCCAGGCCGCCTGGGAGACCGGCACAGCCCTGGAAATCAATGCCCATCCGGCTCGCCTCGACCTGGACGACGTTTATTCCCGGCGGGCGATCGAAATGGGCATCGCGTTGAGCATTAACACCGATGCCCACAGCCCGGCCGATCTGGACCTGGCTGCCTTTGGCGTGGCTACCGCCCGGCGCGGCTGGGTCCAAGCCAAGGATGTGATCAATACTTGGGAAACGGAGAAGCTGTTCTCCTGGCTGAAAGAGGATTAAGCAGTGTTATGATTGCAGCATGAAACCGAAGCATGGCTTTCCATTCACACCGGCCGGCTGGCGAACCGGGAGCTTCTGGCTGGCCGGCCTGGCTCTGGTGCTCGCCTTGCATGCAGCGCTCTCCAGCAGTGCAGTCCAGGCTCAGACGCCCAACCCGACCCAGGTTGGGACCCTGGCCGTCCCTCCCACTGGTTCCCCAGCCGTTCCAACTGCTACCCCGACCCGCACACCAAGAGGGTTTGTGTTAATGCCGGTATATACGATTACGCCCCAGACAGATGGTTCGATTGTGCACGTCGTCCAACCCGGTGAAGTGCTCTCCAATATTGCTGCGGCCTACCAGGTGCCGTTGAACCAGATCTACAGCCTGAACTACCTGACCGATCAATCAGTGATCTATCCCGGTCAAAGGCTCAAAATAAAAACCCCCGATCCGACCGCCACGCCGACCGAGACAAGCACCCCGACGCGCGTTCCAACCGCCACCCGCCGCCCAACCCGCACGCCGACCCAGACCCTGCTGGCATCACCCACCAGCCCGGCTGCCTCGCTAACGCCTACCGCGGCGCAAGCGTCAACCGCAGGAATCGACTGGCTGCTAGTTGCCATCGGCGGCCTGTTGGTCGCCGGGCTGAGCCTGGTGATTGCTGGCAGCTTGCTGAAGAAAAAATAAACCGGGTTTAATCCAAATCGGAGCTGTTCGGATCGTATTCGAGCTCCTTATCCAGGAACCAGAAACCCTTGCGCTGGTCAGATCCTTTGGGCGCCCGGTCATAATACAGGTCAAAAATTCGCTCCTGCTGGGTGAGAATGCGATAATAATCCTGACCCACCCCCCAGGAGCCGCGCCCCGAAGCCACCGCAAGGTGGGTCTCACGCATATTACCGGCAAACCGGCCACGCCGCCGGTAATCATGCCACTCGCTGAGCAACTCAACCACCTGGAAGCGCTCACCGCGCCAGATGAACGCCGCCGGGCAGCCCGGCTTTTTTTCCAGAACCGGTGGCTGGTCAAAGATCGCTTCGACCGGCTCGCCAATGAAGTGTAAAGGACGATAGGTCATAGCTCAATTTTATCCGTATTCCTCGATCCTGGCAGCGCCACTGAACGGAGAATCTTTACCAATGTCAATTGACCTGGCTCGTATCCGCTTAATTTGTTTTGATGTGGATGGCACCCTGAGCGACACCGATGAGCAGTATCTGCGCCGGATCGCCCCCTGGCTGAAGCCCCTGGTGCCTTTGCTGGGGCGGGATGCCACCAGCCTGGCGCGCAGCCTGGTATACCAGCTGGAAACGCCCGGCAACCTGGTCCTGGCTGGGCTTGATCGCCTGGGGCTGGACAGCCTGGCCAACCAGATCAGTGAGGGGATCGACCGGTGGGTGGCGCCCCGGCGTCAGCCAGCCTTCTTAATGATCGGCGGCGTCCAGGAAATGCTGGCCGAGCTCTACCCGGGTTATCCCCTGGCAGTGGTCAGCGCCCGCGGCCGGCGTAAAACCCTGGCCTTCCTGGAACATTTCCACCTGACCGGTTTTTTCCAACAGATCATCACCGGCCAGACCTGCCGGCGAACCAAACCCCACCCCGACCCAATCCTGTGGGCCGCCCGGCAGGCAGGCGTTTCTCCCAGTGAATGCCTGATGGTCGGCGATACCACCGTCGATATCCGGGCCGGCAAAGCTGCCGGCGCCCAGACGATCGGCGTGCTGTGTGGATTTGGGCAAAGGGAGGAACTTGAACAAGCCGGTGCAGATTTGGTGCTACCGCATACCAAAGACCTGCTCCAGCTTATTCACCCGGCTTGACGGCTGTCAAGATATTTTTACACCATCTTTACGAATTTTTTACAGCCAACTTCTTTACCACGTTTCGCCAATCAGTATAATCTGAGTATGCTTTCGGTTCAGCGCGACCAAGGGGTTTTATCTTTAATGTTCGCCTGCCTGCTTGCGATTCTCCTGTTCGGATTCTCCACCCCAGGCCCGGCCCAGGCCCAAACCACCCCCACCCCTCCAGAGTTATTCTTTGCTGAAACTGGCCATACAATCAAGGGCGAGTTCTTGCTGTTTTACCTGCAGGCCAGGGACCCGATGTTGGTCTATGGCTATCCGATCACTGACGCCTTCATCGATCCAGTCTATGGCCGGATAGTTCAATATTTCGAGAAAGCCCGCTTCGAGCTCTATCCCGACGAAACGCCCGAATTACGCGTCCGGCTGACGCCGCTGGGTAAATGGCTGTATGTTCCTGGGCAAGTGCGCATCCTCCCCAAAAACGCCGCTGGTTGCCGAACTTTCACCGAGACTGAGGGGAATTACCAGGTCTGCCTGTCCTTCCTGGAATTCTTCAACACACACGGCGGTCTCAGACAGTTTGGTTATCCAATTTCGAACGTCGAAACGCATGGCGACCTGTTCGTGCAGTATTTCCAGAAGGCGCGCTTCGAATGGCGACCGGAAAGGCCAGCCGGGCAGTTTGTCGTCGTTTCTGATTTGGGGAGTATCTACTTTGCCCAGCAAGCGCTGGATAAGGATTTCCTGCGCCAGAGCAATAACTTGCCGCAGACGATCTTGCGCCTCAAGGTGCGGGCCTTCCCTGAACGAGCCGCCACCGGCTTACAAGGCCAGCAGACCGTCTACGTTACCGTGCATGATCAAAACCTGATTCCGGTTGCTGGTGCACAGGTCAGGCTACAAATGAGCCTGCCCACCGGCGAGGAAATCGACCTGCCGCTCGAAGTTCAGACCGACGCTAAAGGCATGGCACGCCTGCTTCTGCCGTTCAAAACCAGCCAACCTGGGATCGTCATCTTACGCATCACCGCCAGGCTGGATGATCTGGAAGGTAAAACGATTAGCTCGTTTCGGGCCTGGTATTAATCGGCTGCAGATCTCCCCAGCTGGGCCCAAAGCGCGCCTCTGTGGCCAACGGAATGCTCAGCCGGTAAGCATTTTCCATCACTTCCTGCACCAAAGACGCAGTCTTCTTTAGCTCTTCCACGGGTGCTTCCAATACCAGTTCATCGTGCACCTGCAGTAGCATCCGGCCAGACAGCCCCGCCTCCAGCAGGGCGACCGGGACGCGCAGCATGGCAATTTTCATGATGTCTGCCGCAGTGCCCTGGATCGGCGCATTGATTGCCTCACGTTCTTCTCGGTTGCGGATATTGTTATCTGACTGGTTTTTCAGCCCAGGGAAATAGCGCCGGCGGCCCAGCAGCGTCTCAACATAGCCCTGTTCAGCAGCCAGGCGGCGCATGTTATCCAGGTAACGCTTTACTCCAGGGAACTGCTCAAAGTACGATTGGACGAAGTTTTCCGACTCGGCCAGGGTCAGGTCGGTGGTGCGGGTCAGACCAAACGCGCTCATCCCATAGATCAGGCCAAAGTTAATTGCCTTGGCCCGCCGGCGCATATCCTTGGTCACTTGCTCAAGCGGCACACCCTGGATAGCAGCCGCGGTGGCGGTATGGATATCCAGCCCAGCGCGAAAAGTATCCAGCATGGCCTGGTCGCCAGCCATGTGAGCGACGATGCGTAACTCGACCTGGGAATAATCCACCGAAAGCAGGGTATGGCCCGGCGCAGCAACAAAAGCATTGCGAACCTGGCGACCCAGTTCAGTCCGGATTGGGATGTTCTGCAAATTCGGATCGGAGGAAGCGATCCGCCCGGTGACTGAGCCAGTCTGGTTATAAGATGTATGCACCCGCCCGGTCTGCGGGTTGACCTGCAGCGGCAGGGCGTCCAGGTATGTTGATTTGAGCTTCGAAAACTCGCGGTATTCCAACACCCAGTCCACCACCGGGTGCTTGCCGCGCAGGCTGTCCAATACATCCGCCGAAGTAGAATAGTGGCCCGAGGCAGTCTTGGCAGTCCGGTCGGGCGGCACCAATCTCAAGCGCGAAAAGAGTGCTTCGGAAAGCTGTTGGGTCGAGTTCAAGTTGAACGGTGCACCTACCTGGCGATAAACCTCTTCTTCGAGCCGGGCCATTCGGCCACCGAGATCTGCCGACATCTGCTCCAGGTAGGCCGCGTCGAGCTCGATCCCTGCCATTTCCATCTCAGCCAGCACCGTGACTAGCGGCATCTCGATCTCCCGGAACAGGCTAGCCACCTGGAACCTGGAGAGCTCATCTTCTAGCTCCGGAATCAGGCGCAGCACCGCCTGGGCATCGTCGGCGGCATAATCGGCGGCATCCCGGATCGGAACTTCCGACATGCTGATTTGCTTTTTCCCCTTCCCGATCAACTCTTCGATCAGCGTCATTTTGATATTCTGGCGTACCCAGGCCAGGTTTTTCAGGCCCAGGTTGCGCGAAGCCGGGTTGATCACCCATTCGGCAATCATCGTATCAAAGGCAATCGGGCTAACCCGCAGGCCATAGCGCGCCAGGACGACATAATCGTACTTCGCATTATGGCCGACCTTGGGCAGGCGAGGATCGGTCAGCGGGGAGCGCAGCGCCTCCAACACCTGGGCGAGCGGCAGTTGACCTGCGCCGCCGGCTTGCGCGCGGTGCCCGACCGGGATGTAATAGCCCTGCTCTGGCTCAACGGCCAGGGAAATGCCGACCAGCTCGGCGCGCATCTGGTCGGTGGAGGTGGTCTCAGTATCGAAGGCGATCTGGCGCGCCTGCCCCAGCCGGGTGACTAACGCTTGTAATGCAGCCGGGGTATCGACAATGATCGCCCCGCCCGCCTTGCTTTCTCCAGAAACTTCTCGGACGCTGAGCGCGGCGGGCTTGGCAGACGCCTGGTCGCCAAACAACGAAAGCTGCTGGCCCTTTTGCGGACCGCGCTTGCCGTAAGTCTGCTCGAGCGCGGTCAGACGCGGCATCAGCGAGCGGAACTCCAGCTCGCGGAAGATCGCTTCCACCTGCTCTGGATCGAAGGCCTCTGGCCGGGCCTGCTGCAGGTCGAGCTGGATGGGCAAATCCAGGACGATCCTGGCCAACTCCCGGCTCAGATCAGCGTTTTCACGTCCTAGCTCCAGCTTCTTGCGGATCGCCGGCGAAAGCTCGTCCAGGTGGGCATAAATTCCTTCCAGGCTGTCATACGACTTCAGCAGGCCAACAGCGGTCTTTTCCCCGATCCCGGGCACGCCGGGGATATTATCGGAGGTGTCGCCAACCAATGCTTTGTAATCCACCACCTGGTCGGGTCGCACCCCGAGGAATTCCAGCACATCGCCGGGCAGGTAATCCTTCGACTCGGACAGGCTTTTACCAGGCAGGTTCACGATCACCCGCTCATTCACCAGTTGGAGCAAGTCACGGTCACCGGTGATAATCTTCACCCCCAAGCCCTGGGCGGCCACCTGGCAAGCAACGCTGCCCAGTACATCGTCGGCTTCGTAGCCTTCTACTTCCAGGCGCGGGATATTGAAGGCATCCACCAATTGACGGATGCGCTCGATCTGGGTGCGCAGCTCATCTGGCATTTTGGCGCGTGTGCCTTTATAATCAGCAAATAGGTCGTCTCGGAAAGTTCGCCCGGTATCAAAGGCTACCGCCAGGTAATCGGGATGCTCTTGCTCGAAGATGCGCAGCAAAACGCTGGTGAACCCGAAGACCCCGGCCGTTGGCTCGCCACTGCGGGTTACGAAACCACCCGTCGAGCCGCGCGTAATCGCAAAAAACGTCCGGTAGGCCAGGGCGTGACCATCGATCAGATAAAGTGTTGGGGGCATACATCACCTCTTCCAGGTAAGTAAAAAGCTGAGCAAACAGTGTCCGCGATCCAAATCAACTAAAAGTAAATCGTTCTCAGTATAACACGCCTCTTCAGAACCAAAAAACAAGCGATACTTCTAAATGATGATTGACAGGTTGAATTGAACATGATAACTTAGGTAAGAGATGGCGCGAAAAATCATCCTGATTGCGCTGGTTGGCGTATTGCTGTTCGCGATTCTCGCCCCAACAGGGCTGCCGGTGACAGCACAGGATTCTACGCGCCAGACCAAGATCGTCGTCTCTTACACTGAGCACGAATGGTGGCTGCTGCGATGGGTGGACAACCAGATCTTATGTCGGATCTTGACCGACCACGACGGGCTGCCAGCCGGGCCTGAAGTGCTTAAATACTGCGGCCAAACCTATTACACTCAATGGCTAAACACCCCGCCATGCAAACAGGCCGCCAACATTGGAGAAAATGTCGGCCGCTGTGACGGCCTGTATCTGCATCTAGTCTCCACCCGCCCTGCCCAACGTGACCTGTTAATCGACCTGCCAGCTGCCAGCGCCTGGATCAACCTGGATGGCTGCTCACCCAAGCCGCCTGAAAACCTGTGCACTAGCCTGCCAGCCCTGGTGATCAGCGGCGAAGAACCGCTGCCCAACGAGCGGATCACCAGCTTGGAGGGCGTTTATGATGGCCAGGCCTTCACCTGTCCTGGCTCGCAGTGCCGGTTGCTCCTCAAGCCCACCTCGCTGGCAGGCGCGCTGCTCGAGTTTTGGGCCAACTCAAGCTACGGCGATTCGAGTGAGCATTTCACCGCTCAGGTGCGGGTGATCGACAGCGGTGTCGGCATTGCTCCCGGCAGCAGCGGCTGGCATGTCGATGTGATCAGCAGCCAGTGGACTGGGGCGCCGTTGGCCTCCTGCTCGCAGATCTGGGAGGCCTTCCAGCCGATCGGCGGCCCGCCGGTTTGGCTTTCAACTCCTGAGCGCAGCGAGCTACTGGCCTCCGGCGAGCCGTACTTCTACCTGGCCGGTCGCCTGATCGCCCAGGGCGTGGTGGATGCCAGCAATTGCTCCAGTGGCGGGCTGCAACCGAATGGCTACGCCGATGCTTGCGGCCTCGAAGCCGCTAAACCGACCCTGCTGCCCTGGCAGAACCAGTTCGACGCCCGACTGGTGGAAGTAGCCCGGCAGACCGGCGTCCCCGCCCAAATGATGAAAAACCTGTTCGCCCAAGAAAGCCAATTCTGGCCGGGCGTTTTCCGGGTGCCGTATGAATTCGGCCTGGGCCAGATCACCGACTCGGGCGCCGACTCGCTCTTGCTGTGGAATGAATCTTTCTACGACCAGTTCTGCCCCCTGGTACTGGCCGAAGATACCTGCGCCAAAGGCTATCTGCGCCTGGATGAAGAGGAACAGGCTTTATTACGCGGCGCCACCGCCAACCAGGCCAACGCCAACTGCGCCGGCTGCACAGCCGGGATCGACCTGACCAATGCCGATTTCAGTATCCAATTATTCGCCCAGACTCTGCAGGCGAATTGCGCCCAGGTCGGCCAGACGATCCTGACTGCAACCGAGCTCTCCCCCGGTGCGATCGCCAGTTATGAAGACCTGTGGCGCTTCACCGTCGCGAATTACCACGCCGGCCCGGGCTGCGTTTCCTTTGCTATCCACCAGTCCTGGCAGAGCACCGGTAAACTAACCTGGGAGACCGTCTCCGCCCGCTTCACCGAGGCCTGTAAAGGCGTCGTACCCTACGTAAATAAAATTACCAACCGCTAAAGGTTTCAGAAACAAAAAATCCGGCGGCGCCGGATTTTTTGTTTCTGAACTCATTTCACCAACATGCGAACGAGCTGCAGGAACTCGTCCCACTCTTCCTTGAAAAAATGCAGGGTTACATTGTTCAACTCGAGGTGATAAGTGACCTCGCCATCGGGCTCGTTAGCCGTCCAGGCCATGTACTCATCCGTCTCGGCGATAATTTCGGTCTCGGGTTCAGGTGTGGTCTTAGCCATTTTTTTCTCCTTAGGTTGGATTACTTTGATATCTTCGGTTGATTTTCGCGCCGGGGTTACGGCGCGGGAAGCACATACCACGGGCTGACGAAGCCGCCCTGGTAGCGGACTTCGAAATGCAGATGCGGCCCGGTCGAGTTACCAGTACTGCCGCCAAAGCCGATCGTCCCGCCCTGGGAGACGCTTTGCCCACAGTTCACCCGCACGCTGCTCAGGTGGGCGTACAGAGTCTGGTAGCCGTTGCCATGATCGATCATCACCATATTGCCATAACCGCCAGTCGCCGGGCCAGCAAAAACCACCACCCCACTGTCGGCGGCGTAGACCGGCGCTCCTTCGCCCGCGGCGATGTCAATTGCCAGGTGGCCATCCCAATAGTCATTCCCAGAAAGAACATGGTTGCCGGCCGGCCAGACAAACGTTCCGGTGCCAAAAGCCCCGGTGAAGCTGCCCTCGCAGGCTCCACCACCGTAGAGCGACTGCGAAACCCCGGCCCGGCCGCGCGGGATGGTCGGGA
>CAZAGA010000051.1:0-3756 GCA_964484335.1 uncultured Anaerolineaceae bacterium | reverse complement strand
CCACCACCGTAGAGCGACTGCGAAACCCCGGCCCGGCCGCGCGGGATGGTCGGGATAATCCACTGGCGGAACTCGCGCTTGCCGCCTGGCACCATCACCTGAGCGCCAGGCTCGACCACCTGGGTGGTCAGGTCGATTTGATTTCCCGGCCAGTTGAGGATCGCTTGCGGGTCGGCCTGGAACTGCGCCGCCACGCTCTCGGGCGTATCGCCATCTTTCCAGGTGTACAGCACCCCATCCACCGGGGGAATCGCCAACTGCATTTCAAGGGCGATCATGTCCGGGTTGTCGTTGAGCTGGTCATAATTCGCCCACAGCACTGACTCGGGTTTCAAACCAAACTGGTTGGCGATCTCAAACACGCTGTCGCCCGTGACAACCGTATATTCAATGACCGCCTCGTTTGGGCGCTCCGGGATGATCGTGCGCAGATCAGAGCGGCGCAGGATGCCACCCTCAGCAGGCGCGCCAGCCGGCTGGGCATCAGCCGGGGGGAGGGTGGCTAATGATAGCGAGTCTTGAGCAGGGTTGGATGGCCCGGACTGGGAGTTGGCGAGCGCCTGGCGGTTCTCGCTCGCCGCGGCCGCGCCGGGCAGGGCAAACGCCCGCCAGGCCAGGATCAGCGCCAGCAAGACCAGCGCCGCCGCAACACCCCAGGCAGCCACCGGCAGCCAGCTCGCGCTGCCGGTCTCTTGGGCGGCGGGCGACAGGCCCGGCGCGTTCTTGGATTGGTCCTTCACTGGTTAACCCTCGTTCAACCGCTCCAGGAATTCCTGATTATTGGCGGTTTTGCGCAAACGCTCCAAAATCTGTTCGGTGACATTGGAGGGATCCATCCCGCTGCCGACCGGCGGCGGTTGGGTCATCAGGTCATACATCCGGCGCATCAGCCAGACGCGCGGGGTGATATCTGGTCCAAGCAACAACTCTTCTCGCCGGGTCGAGGAGCGCTCAATATCGATCGCCGGGAAGACCCGCCGCTCTTGCAGCCGGCGCGACAGGTGCAGTTCCATGTTGCCTGTGCCTTTAAATTCTTCATAGACCACATCGTCCATGCGCGAGCCGGTATCGACCAGGCTGGTGGCGATAATCGTCAGCGAGCCGCCCTCTTCAATATTGCGCGCCGCGCCGAAGAAGCGCTTCGGCGGGTAGAGCGCCGAGGGATCGATACCGCCCGACAGGGTGCGTCCGGACGGGTTGACCACCAGGTTATAAGCCCGCGCCAGGCGGGTCATCGAGTCCATCAAGATCACCACATCGCGCTTGATTTCCACCAGGCGCTTGGCCCGCTCGAGGGCCATCTCGGCCACCCGCACGTGCGAGGTGACCGGCTCGTCGAAGGTCGAGGAAATCACTTCGGCGTCCACCGAGCGATCCATATCGGTCACTTCTTCCGGGCGTTCGCCGATCAGCGCCACCATCAGGTGCACCTCGGGATACTTGGTGGAGATCGCATTGGCGATATCTTTCAAAATCGTCGTCTTACCAGCCTTCGGCGGCGAAACAATCAAGCCGCGCTGGCCGCGACCGATCGGCGCAATCAGGTTGATCAGGCGGGTGGAGAGCGTAAACCGGTCCGTCTCCAGGTCAAAGCGTTTATCCGGGAAAATCGGGGTCAGCGATTCAAAGGTCGGCCGGTACTTGATATCATCCGGCTCGATGCCGTTAATCGAATCGACGCGCAGCAACCCATAGTGGCGCTCCGATTCGCGCGGTGGGCGCACCTGCCCAAAGACCAAATCCCCCGTGCGCAGGTTGTAACGCCGAATCTGCGATTGGGAGACATACACATCATACGGGCCTGGCTGGTAATCGCTCGAGCGCAGGAATCCGATTCCTTCGCTCATAATCTCCAGGATCCCGCCGCGCATCTCCAGGCCTTGCTTGCCGGCCTCGGCTTCCTGGATGCGCAAGATCAGGTCTTCTTTTTTGAGCTGGTTGGCGTTTTGAACGTCCAGCTCGCGCGCCATCTGGCGCAGCTGCGTAAGCGGTGCGTTTTCGAGTTCGAGAACTTTCATAGTTTAGTTAAATGATCCATTCGTAAAATCAGGGTTATGAGATTGAAGCACTCGCGGTGATCTCCAAGCGAAATTCCCACACAAAAACTGGCGACCTAACAGTGATATGCAAACAGCCTGAAAGCTGACTCTAATTCACTCGATCGATATCATCCGAAAAGGGGGGAAAAGGACTGAATAACGATCTAATTATAGCATGCAAAACCTGGACAAGCAAGGTTTTTATCGTTCATCGTTTTGTCAATCATTCTTCTCGGCTAAGCCAACGCTCCAGGTCCGGCGGCGGGCGGTGATTGATCAATTCATCGAGCAGTTGCTCGGGCTGTGTGGCGGTGACGAACAAACTCAGGTGCTCGCCAAACACAAAGCGCTCCTGGCGGGCTCGCTCAAGCATCTCCAGCAGCGGATCGTAATAACCGGCGGTGTTCAACAGCCCAACCGGCTTGCGGTGCAGGCCGATTTGCGCCCAGGTCAGAATCTCAAAAAACTCTTCCAGGGTACCGTACCCGCCCGGCAGGGCAATGAAACCATCCGCCTGGTCGGCCAGGCGGGCCTTGCGCTGGTGCATGCCCTCCACCACCTCCAAGCGGGTCAAACCCTGGTGGCAAAGCTGAGGAGTGTTGAACAGCTCGGGAATCACACCAATCACCTCCCCGCCGGCCTGCAACGCTCCATCGGCTACCGCGCCCATCAGCCCGGTCCGACCGGCGCCGTACCACAACTGCAAGCCGCGCCGGGCGACCTGGCTGCCCAGGGCATAGGCAGCCTCCAGGTAAGCCGCCGGCAGATGGTCGGCCGAGCCACAATATACGCAGATCGATTGGAGGGTCATCATCTTAAGAATTAGCTAGAGCTGGTTTTCTTGTATAATTCTTCGCCAGTATACCATCGAAAGGAAAATCAATAACCAAAGTGGATTGGATTACCTTAATTGGGGTGGTCATCAGCGCCTGGGCTGGCGGAGTGCTGGTAAATTTCCTGGCTGATTTTTTACCCGCTGAGCCATCCCTGCCATTGGGGATCCAGGAGAGTCGCCAGTTGTTTCGGTCCTACTATCCCTGGCCAAGGAAAAAGGCTGGTATCGGGAAGCAATTTCGGGCCTGGATCGTCGCCCTGCTTCCAGGGCCGCTCGCCATTTGGCTCTGGCTCAGCCCATCCAGCCGTCTCGGATTCCCGCTTGAATTCCTAACTGGACTCTTTTTTTGCCTGGTGGTGGTCATCGATATCGAGCAGCATCGCATCCCACTGCCTGCCAATCTGATTGGATTGTTGATTGCCCTGGTTGCCCTCTGGCGACAGGCTTTTCCCTGGCAGGGCTGGTTGGGCAGCTTGGTCGGGCTTTTCTTAACTTTGCTTTTCTTCAGCGGCGGTAAATTATTCAACCGCTTTTTCCAGCCCAAGCGGACCACCCACCACGAGCCGGCGGTCGGTTTTGGAGATATCCTGTTTGGCGCTGTTCTCGGCCTGATCACCGGCTGGCCGGGTATCCTGGAATGCCTGTGGATCGCCCTGCTTCTCGCCGGGTTAGCCAGCCTGATTGTCTTGATCTATCAATGGAGCAGGAAACAATATCGGCCTGGCTACATCCTGCCGCTGGCGCCTTTTTTAGTCTTGGGCGCGCTGTGGGTTTTACTCTGATGCAGAAATCTTCAGAGCGGATTTTTTATATTCAGCTCTTGACACGATCATTAAATCCGATATAATCCAATTCCGAATAGTCAATATTGACTATTCGGAA
>CAZAGA010000050.1:0-15264 GCA_964484335.1 uncultured Anaerolineaceae bacterium | reverse complement strand
GCCAACGAACGCCAAGCTGGCCATCGCTGATGGCGGCGACCACATATAAGAGAGCACTGCGCGGGCTATCCGGGTCCTGTTCAAAACCAACCGGTTCGCTGATAATACGAATTGGCGAAGGCTGCTCAGACGGTAGCGTAGCTGGTAAAACGCCCTGTGGATCTTCAGGCGCCTCACCCGCTTGATCGAACTGCCCTAGATAGTTGAAGTTTAACTCGGGTTCGGGAATTAAATGCAAGTTTTGGGGAATTTCCGGCTTATCACTTAAATACTTCAATAAGCCAAATCCAATCCCGCGATCCGGGATGCCTTTCAATTGGGCGGAAATCGCCGCCACCTGACCTGGGAGTGAGTCAGAAAGGTCCACCCCAAGCTCCATGGGATAGATTGTAGTGAACCATCCCATGGTTCGAGAGACATCCAAACTGCCTAACGGGGTGTCTGCAATTGCCTCGCGGCCGTGACCCTCCAGTTCTACCAGCCACTCGGCTGAACCAGTCAAGATCGCAAACCAGCGGGTCATTGCTGTGAGGAGGATAGTCACTGTTGGGACCTTGTAACGTGGCGGCGCTCGGTGCAACAACGCATCCGTCTCAACTTTGGATAGGGAAACCGTGATATGCTCGGTTAAGCCATAGGTATTCAAGCCGCCAGGAAAATCAACCGGTAAGCGGGGATATTTTTTTCCGATCAAGCGCGCCCAATAGGGATATTGCCCAATAATCCGGTCAGCTTTTGCCGTCTCAACCAGGCGCTCGGAATATTGCTTGAAAGATGTCGTCTTGAGCGGTAAGTTTATTTTTCCCCCAGCCAATAATTGAATATACATGTTGACGAAATCATCGACAAAGATTCTGGCCGATACGCCATCAAACACCAGGTGATGGAAGATGAATAATAAGCGTTGGGGACGACTCGGTCCGAGTTGGTAGTAATTCACGCGCATCAACGGCGGCTTAGAAAGATCGATATTGGCCTGGCTGCGACCAGCATCTTCGATAATCCTATTAGCTTGTTCTTCAGCAGTCAGCTCCGTAAAATCCAGACTCCGGAAGGGCAAAATCGCAATAGATTCTTGGATCTCCTGGCGCCAGGCGCCGTCGCGTTCCAGCTCGAACCGGGTGCGAAGCATGTCATGGTGTAACAACAACTCTCCCAGCGCCCGCTGGACCAGGTCAAGATCAAGGGGCATATTGATCTCAACCATAATTGAGGTGTTGAAATGATGTGGAGCTGCTGGGTGGTGGTCAAAATACCAGCGCTGTACTGGGGTCAGCGGTGCACCGCCGCTGACCATTGCCTGGTCCACTGGCTGGAGCGATTGTCCAGCAGGCAGGGCGGCCAGTTCACGGATGGTAGGATGTTCAAAAATCTGGCGATAGCTGATCTCCAGCCCTTCACGTTTAGCCAGTGAAACCACTTGCAAAGAAAGGATTGAGTCGCCTCCCAGCTCGAAGAAATTATCCAAAGCGCCGATCCGATCGAGACGTAAGACCTGGGACCAAACTTTGGCAAGGATTTGCTCCGACTCGGATTCTGGCGGCTCGTAGGTCACCTCAAGTTCTGGACGCAAGCCTTCTGGTTCTGGCAATGCCTTGCGATCTACTTTGCCATTAGAATTTATCGGCAACCCATCTAGAAAAACGAAAATCGCGGGCAGCATGAAATCCGGCAAACGTTCCTTTAGGAACCGGCGTACATCCGAAAGAACAATCTCTTCCGGCTGCCCTTTCGGAACCAGGTAGGCGACCAACCGTTTATCGCCCGGACGATCCTGGCGCATCAGGACAACATTTTCTTTGATTGAAGGATATTGACTCAGGCAGGCCTCTATTTCGCCTAATTCAATTCTCAATCCGTGCAGCTTGACCTGGCCGTCCTTGCGACCCAAAAATTCGAGATTACCATCCGGCCGGTAGCGCACCAGGTCACCGGTTTTATACAGGCGAGATTCGACCGGTTGAAGGATGGTTAAGCCAGGGTGATCGGTTTGATAACGGCGCTGTAATTGCGAATAAAACGGGCTGGCAATAAATTGTTCGCGAGTCAGAATGGGCTGGTTCAGATAACCAGCGGCCAGTCCGTTTCCACCCAGATACAGTTCACCCGTAACACCAACCGGCACAGGCCGTTGTTGCTCATCCAGAACATAGACCTGAGTATTGGCGATTGGTTTTCCAATCGGGACATTGACAACCTCCAGCGGTAAAGCCTGGATTTCATAGGTAGTCCCGATGCAGGTAGCTTCAGTTGGACCATAGGCATTTATCACATGGGCTGGCTTCTGAGATTGGAGAACCTTGCGGATCGCTGTAGCGTCAGCCGCCTCGCCACCAAATAATAAATACTTCAAAGAACCAAACGCATCGGGAATCTCGTGAGCGATATGGTTAAATAACGCCGTGGTTAAGAGCAGGATGTTGATCCCGGTGCGGCGTAGATAGGCCGAATATGCGCTGGCGGAAAGCGCGATCTCGCGTGGCACCCCTACCAGGGTTGCGCTATTCAAAAACGCGCCCCAAATTTCGAAAGTTGCCGCATCAAAGCTTGGATTCGAAGCATGCGCCATCCGGTCTCCAGGCTGGATTTGGATGTAATTTGTGTTGAGCACCAGGCGCGAAACACCGCGCTGCAAGACTGCCACACCTTTAGGCAATCCAGTAGAACCCGAGGTATACATGATGTAAGCTGTACTTGCACCGCTTGCTCTAACCTCTAGATTGTTGCCAGACTGGCTAGTAATTAGGGCCTGGTCTGATTTGCTGTCCAGGCAGACTAACCGAAAAGCATGCTCAGACAGCCCATCTGCCAAGCCAGCCTCGGTCAGTCGTTGGGGAAGTTGATTCCGGTGAGCAGTCTCGGTCAACAAAATCGTTACCCGGCAATCCGCAAGCATGAATTCCAGGCGTTCGGCTGGATAATTTATATCCAGAGGTAGATAAGCACCCCCAGCTTTTATCACTGACAGGGTGGCTACCACCATATCGAGAGATCGCTCCATGAAGATACCAACCGGATCGCCCGGCTGGAGGCCAATGGCAAGCAGGTAAGCTGCCAGGCGATTAGCGCGCTGGTTCAACTCACGATAGCTGAGTGTCTCAAATTCTGGACTTTGTGAGTCGTGAATTGGAAATATGAGCGCCGGGGCATCCGGGGTTTTTTCGGCCTGCGTCTCAAAGAGTTGAGCCAGCCCAACCTCATAGGGATAGTCGGATAAGTTATCATTCCAATCGAGCAGCAGCTTTTTCCGCTCTGCTTCTGTCAGCAGGTTGATGTGACCTATTTTCCATTCCGGATGAGCAACCAGACCTTCCAAAATGACCTGGAAATGACCCATCAACTGTTGGATGATCTCTGGTTCAAATAAGCCCCGGTTATAGGTAATCTTTAGCGAAATTTGTTTTCCCGGCACAGCAACAAAGGTCAAAGGGAAATTTGTATAAGACTCGCTTGGGCTGGCTTCTATAGAAAACCCAGCGCCTCCCTGGCCCCCCAGACCCCCGGTGGGTAGGTTTTCAAAAACAAACAGGCTTTCAAATAAGGCCAGGCCGCGCGGCGTCTCACTCCAATTTTGAATCTGCAGGAGTGGCGTATATTCAAACTGGCGCATTTCGGCCTGATCAGCCTGGATTGCGCGCAGCCACTCCAGGATCGAGCAATCATCATCTACTTTCATTCGCACAGGTAACGTGTTGATAAAGAGACCAAGCATCGTTTCTGCGCCTGGCAAATCTGGCGGGCGGCCCGAAATCGTCGTACCATACACGACATCGGTTTCACCAGAATAGCGACTGAGTAAAATTCCCCAGGCAGCCTGTAAAACAGTATTTAAGGTAAGCGACTGGCGTCGTGCCAGAGATTGTAATGCGTCACTTAGAATAACAGGCAGTAAAACCTCGAGCCCCGCGAACTCAGGCGGAGCGGTTTGCAGGCCATATTCGATCCGGCTGATTGGAAGCGGTGTAGGGGTGGTAAACCCGGTTAATTTATTTCGCCAATAGGCCTCCGCCCTAGACAAATCGCGCTTTTTCAGCCAGACGATATAGTCACGATACGGGCGAGGTTCGGGTAATTGCAATGGAATTCCCATCCGTATGGATTGGTAACGCTGAAAGACTTCGCCCAATAAGATGGGAATCGACCAACCGTCCAGCAAGATATGATGGTGGATCCAACAAAACTGGAATTCCTGGTCGTTCAATTGAATCAGCGCCAGGCGCATGAGTGGGGCTTTGGTCAAGTCAAAACCGGTTTTCCGCTCATTTTCCAGGTAGTTCTGTAAGTCTTTTTCCTGGTCGAATTTCGAGCCTTGCCGCCAATCCAAGAAGGTAAAAGGTAAGGTTGCTTTTTGATGAACAACCTGGACAGGTTCTTTGACTCCCTCCCAGACAAAAGAAGTACGCAGGATGGAGTGGCGATTGACTGCCTGTTGCCAGGATTGTTCAAAGGCGGAAATATCGATCTTCCCTTTGATCCGAACGTTGAAAAGTTCAATGTACACTCCACTCCCGGGATCGAATAAAGAGTGGAAAAGCATCCCTTCCTGCATGGGAGATAAAGGATAAAAACTCTCAACATTTTTCATGAACGTGCTAACTCCACTATTATCCGTAATGAGTCAGGGTCATTGTGGCAGAATTTACTCCTCAACCAGGCCTGCCATGCGTTCCAATTCTTCCCGGTACAACTGAGCGAATTTCATCACCGTTTCACGACGGTGGAGCCCGCGACTATATAGCCAGCGGAAACCAAGCTGCCCACCACTGACCGAAGCCACCAGGTATAGCTTGGCGCTCCGGCTTCCAGCAGGATCTTGTTCCTGACCTGGACTTTCTGCACTGACCTCAAGCAATGCACTCGCCGGACTATTGCTGGGTATAGCAGCTTCAGGTTGCCTTGACCCAGAGCCGGTTTGATCAAACTGGCCTAAATAATTGAAATTTATCTCTGGCGCTGGTATCTTTTGCATTCGAGTGCGCACCAATTCATCCTTCGAAAGGTATTTCAGTACGCCAAAGCCGACACCCCGGTGAGGAATTTTACGAATCTGCTGCTCGACCTGAGCAGCAGATTCTGCAGACCCAGCCTTTGGATCGATTTCCAGGTAAAGTGGGTATATCGAGGTAAACCAGCCCATAGTCCTGGAAAGATCCGCCCCACCTAGAGCAGTTCCAGGGATCTCTTCCCGGCCATGGCCTTCGGTTTCAATCCACAAAGCATGAGTTCCGGTCCAATAAGCCATGGTCTTCACAAGCGCGCTGAGGAGAATAGCCTGGACCGAGATCGCAAAGCGGGCAGGCGCTTTGCGAACCAGAGCATCCGTTATCGATTCACTCAGGAAATGACTCAATTGGTCAACAAGACCATAGGTATTATCGCCATCCGGATAATCCACTGGAAGGCTACTCCGCTGGCCCAGGCTGGAGGCCAGGCTTGCTAGGCCATCCCAATAGCTCATCTCGCTTGCCAACTCCTTAGTCTGCGCATAAGATTCTAAGCGGCGGGTCCATTCCAGGAAACTAGTCCCCTCCCCGGGCAGGTGGAAATTTCCTGCCTGTTCCTGAACCGTGCCAGCCAACAATTGAATATACGCAGAGACAATATCCTCAACAAAAATCCGAATGGAAACCCCATCGGAAACCAGGTGATGGAAGACTACCAATAAACGGTCTTTCCGGCCCTGGAGATTCTGACCGGCTCCACAGGCAAAATACGCCATGCGCAAAAGCGGAGGCTGGTCGAGCTGAAAGCTTCCTTGAATTTGCTCGGATTTTTGTGCGATCCATTCGGCTTGTGCGCTTTCCTCCTTCTCCCTGAGATCGAAGAAAAGAAACGATTCTTGCGATAGGTCATCGAATAACGCCTGGGACCACTGGACCCCCGAATTTGAAAAATGTAACCGAAGCGCCGGATGTAGCTGGATGACTTTTTCGAGCGCTTGGGAAAGTAATACCCGATCGAGCGGCGCTGCCAGTTTAAGCAGGATTGAAGTGTTAAAACGCTCAGGTTTTTCTTGATGATGCTCAAAAAACCAATACTGCACTGGGGTCAATGGATAACCAGATTCGCGAACGGCGAGTTCAGACAAACCTGCATTCCGAGCCATTTCTGACTCGTTGGTTAAGGCTGCATCGCTCATGGAAGAAGCAACCAACTTTTCAAGACTTGGGTTCTCAAAGATCTGCCGGTAACCAATATTGAAACCAGCCTGCTTAGCACGAGAAATCAGTTGGATGCTGAGAATCGAGTCGCCGCCCAGACTAAAGAAGTTGTCATCCAGGCCAACCCGCTCCAGCCCTAGTAATTGTGCCCATATCTTGGCCATGCCAATCTCTGCCTCGGTCCGCGGCGGGCGGTAGTCCGCTTCACCAACCAGGCGGGTCTTATCCACGATGGGTAAAGCCTGTAAGGCGCGTTGATCAACCTTGCCATTGCCGGTCAACGGAAGTGCATCCAGAATCAAATAGTAAGCTGGCGTCATATATTCAGGCAACTTTTCGAGTAACGTGCGGCGCAAGTCAGCCAGGTCTACCGGGAGGTTCGGATCCGCCTGAACCAGGTAGGCAACCAAAGCCTGCTGTGATACGTCTTTTCGTAGTAGAACCACTGCCTCTCGAATATTCGGGTAACCAACCAGGACGCTCTCAATTTCGCCCAGCTCGATTCGAAAGCCGCGGATTTTCACTTGGTGGTCAATTCGACCAAGGTATTCAATATCCCCGTCGGGGAGGTAACGCGCCAGGTCTCCAGTGCGATAGACGCGGGCATCTGAATCATCAAATAAGCCGCGCAAAAAACGCTGTTCGGTCAGTTCTGGCCGGTTGAGGTATCCCCTGGCCACCCCAGCCCCACCAACAAACAACTCTCCAGGTACGCCAACTGGCACTTGCGATTGGTCAGGATCTAAAATGTAAATTTCAAGATCAGGAATCGCCCGGCCGATCATGCTTCCGGGGACTGTATCCAGGTCTTTATTAAAAATTGGTCGATAGGTGACATGCACAGTCGTTTCCGTGATGCCATACATATTAATCAATTGGGGAAATTCATCACCATGACGATCAAGCCAGGGTCGCAGGCTGGGTAGGTTAAGCGCCTCACCCCCAAAAATGACACTCCGCAAGGCCAATTTTGGCGATACACCCTGCTGTTCTTCAGCCAGCATTAGCTGGTGGAAAGCAGATGGCGTCTGGTTCAGAATCGTCACCTGTTCATCGACCAGCAATTGATAAAACTGGTCCGGCGAGCGGCTAATCTCATAAGGAACTACGACCAGGCGTCCTCCGTACAAGAATGCTCCCCAAATTTCCCAGACTGAAAAATCGAATGCATAGGAGTGAAATAATGTCCAAACATCCTGTTTGTTGAATCCGTACCAATCCTGGGTGGCTTCAAACAGTCGCACAACATTGGCATGAGTGACCATTACCCCTTTGGGTTTCCCCGTCGATCCTGAGGTATAGATCACATAAGCCATATTCTCCGGGCGTGCTTGGGTTTCGGGTCCAACGATTTTTTCCAAGCTCGCTCCCGCTCTTTCATATCCTTGCGAGGCGATCCGTTCCCAATCACGATCCATTTTAACCACCCGGGCGCGCTCCTGATCAATCTCTCCAGCCAGCTTGTCCTGGGAGAGAATGATAGCCGGCCCAGCCGAAGAGGAAGAAAAATCCTCAATAATAAATGCCAGACGATCCCTGGGATAGGTTGGGTCAAGCGGCACATAAGCGCCGCCAGCCTTCAAGATACCCAGGATGGCCACCAGCAATTGGATATTGCGCTCCATCAGAATACCAACCATGGATTCAACACCTACCCCAGCATTCCTAAGGTAGTGAGCTAACAGATTGGCGCGCTGATTCAACTCGTGATAAGAGAGACTACTTCGCTGGTTCGTAATTGGGTCGGTATAACTGACCGCGGTGGACAAGGGTGCCTCTTCGACCTGCTTTTCAAACCATTCATGAATGGTACGAGTAACAGGGTAAGCTTTTTCCGACTTATTCCACTTCCGGAGTTGATTTTTCTCAACCTCTGTGATTAATTTTAACCTGGCAAGTGTCGCCTGGGCCGACTGAGCTAGCTCATGAACCATCGAGCTAAGAATGGTCCGGAGATGTCCAAGCATCCGTTGGATCGTTTCGGGGTCAAACAGGCGTCGATCGTAGGAAATCTTAAGTGAAAATTCCTCATCCGGCGTCGCAACCAGGGTTAATGGAAAGTTGGTATGCGAGGCAAAGGCGCCTGCTTTTATCCCCAAGCTGCCTTGTCCACCACTATCCAGTCCGCTGATTGGAAAATTCTCGAACACCAAAATGCTTTCGAACAAGGTTGTTCCGCGCGGAACATCACTCCAGCCCTGGATCTGGACTAAAGGAGTATATTCAAATTGACGCATCTCGGCTTGCTCGGCCTGGATCTCTTTCAACCAACTTGAGATACCCAGGTCCCCGGGCACGCGAATGCGAACCGGCAAAGTGTTAATGAAGAGGCCAAGCATTTCATCAGCTCCGGGCAGGTCAGCAGGCCGTCCAGAAACCGTAACTCCAAAGACGACTTCTTCCTCTCCACTGTAGCGACCTAACAAAATCGCCCAGGCAGCCTGAATGATTGTATTTAGAGTCACCTGCTGACTGCGGGCTAGGGACTGTAAATTCCGGGTCATCTCTCGAGAAAGATCGATTTCAAGATCTGAAAACTCCGGCTCGTTGGCTAGGAATTCTTTATTCAAATGGGTCACAACCAAAGGGGTCGGCGCAATGAAACCAGCCAGCCTGCGACGCCAATAGGCTTCGCTCTCTGCAAGACTCTGGCGCTTGAGCCATAAAATATAGTCTCGAAAAGGCCGCGCCGCAGGGAGTTGAAAATCCAGACCCTGCTTCCGGGCAGTATATAATCCCATGACCTCCTGCAAAAGCAGAGGGATAGACCAACCATCGAGCAAAATATGGTGGTAGGTCCAGATAAACTGGTACATCTGATCCTGAGTTTGAATTAACGTCAGGCGCATCAAGGGCGATTTTGAAAGGTCAAAACCACGGGTTATTTCCTTGTGGTGGTATTCAGCCAGCAAGTTAGCCTGGATCGGCTCTGGAAAATCCCGCCAATCCAAATACTGCAAAGGCAGCGCTACTTTCAATTGAACTACCTGAACGGGTTCTTTCACATTTTCCCAGACGAAAGAAGTCCTCAGGATTGAATGGCGTTGGATCACCGTCTGCCACACCTGGCCAAAGATATCCCGATCAAGCTCCCCTTGCAAGGCAACACTGGCAAACTCAATGTACATCCCAGAGTCGGGCTCAGCCAGGCTATGAAATAGCATACCTTGCTGCATAGGAGAAAGCGGGTAAAAACTTTCAACATTCTTCATACAAAAGCCTCTCAGGATTCCTCAGAGTCCTCATCATTCAGACTGGAACCGATTGCTCCCAGGATGTCATCCAGATCATCTTGGCTCCAACCGAAATCTTCCAAGTTATTGGAAGAAGGTTCTTCGGTAGCGACCGGTTGTTCTTCGGCCGGTCGAGTTGCATCGAAATCTTCGGCTGCAGCAGCCAACCCAGCGATGGTCGGGGTCTCGAACAACTGGCGCGGGGTCAAGCGCAGGCCAGCTTGAGTTGCCCGTGCAATCACCTGGATGCTGAGGATCGAGTCGCCGCCCAACTCAAAGAAGTTATCGTTTACGCCAATCGTTGGCCGGTCTTGAGTCGGGATGAAACCGATGACTTCAGCCCAGATCGACGCGAGGTTCTTTTCCCGCTCACTCAATGGCGCTACGTAAGGAGTTGACAGGACCGCAGCAGCCATGTCAACTGCCGGCAATGCTTTGCGATCAACTTTTCCATTTGGCGTGAGCGGTAAGCGATCAAGGACGACAAATGCCGAAGGGATCATGTATTCTGGCAAATGCTCCCGCAGTTGTTTCTTCATTCCATCACTGGAAAGCTGCTCGGGCGAAGATTGAGGCTGAGGGACCAGGTAAGCCACCAAGCGTTTTTCCCCTGGCCGGTCCTCACGGGCTATCACCACGGCTGTACGAACCCCTTCAAGCTGGCTGAGCTGGGATTCAATTTCTCCCAATTCAATGCGATACCCACGCACCTTCACCTGGAAATCAACTCTGCCAAGATACTCAATATTTCCGTCTGAAAGATAGCGCGCCAGATCACCGGTCCGATACAACCGTTGGCCGGGTTTGAAAGGATGGTCCACAAATTTTTCAGCAGTCAATTCAGGCTGGTTCAAGTAACCACGCGCCAGCCCAATCCCACCCAGGTAAATCTCGCCCGGTACACCTACCGGTGTCAATTGGCGGTTGGCATCTAGGAGATAGACTTCCATATTCGGGATCGGTCGCCCGATCGGTACCGTCAGGCAGCCTGGCGGTACGCCAATTAACCGTGGTTGACCTTCCGTTTCCCCTGATCCTATCTGCAACGGGTAGAAAGTCGGACCAATCGTTGCCTCAGTCGGGCCATACGCATTAAACATCTGGCGGTTTACCGCCCAGCGTGCGCCGACATCCAGTGGGCAAGCTTCGCCAGCGGAAATCAACGTCTTGAACGCCGGCAGGAATTGATTCACCAGCGACACATCCAGGACTCTGAGTAGCGAAGGAGGCAAGGTCACTGTCGTCACGGCTTCTTGTTGCATCACCTGAAGCAGATCAGTCATCGAGCCGAGGATCTCCTGAGTAGTGAAAACCAGACAGCCGCCCGAAAGCAGGCCCATGAAGATTTCAGAAACCGAGGCATCAAAGCTGAAGGAGGCGAACTGAAGAACGCGACTATGCGCATCTACCCCAAAGCTTTTGATTTGTTGTAGAACCAGGTTGGTCAAGCCGCCATGCTGCAAGAGCACGCCTTTCGGTCGCCCGGTCGAACCAGAAGTATAGATCACGTAGGCCAGGTTGTGCGCCTCAACCTGGACCTCGGGCCCGGAATGCGCACCATCGACCTCCTGAGCAGGCATCTCAATTGCCGGCCACTCCCTATCCAAACAAATCACTTCTTGCCCGGCTGCTAAATTTGAGAATAGGGGAATTTCTGAAATTAGCTTTTCCTGCGTCAGGATGATTTGGACGCCTGAATCTGCAAGCATATAAGCCAGTCGATCTTCAGGATAGGCAGGATCCAAAGGCAGATATGCACCGCCAGCTTTCAGAATGCCCAACAACCCAATCGCCATCTCCAGCGAACGCTCGACACAGATCCCCACCAAGCTGTCTGGCCGAACGCCTTTATTAACTAATGCTTTAGCCAGATAGTTTGCACGTTCATTCAGTTCCTGATAGGTTAGTGAGCGCTCGTCTCCACCTGCAGTGAAAATGACGGCTGGGGCATCAGGGGAAATACTCACCTGGTGCTCAAATAACTGATGGACACAACGTACTTCCGGGACCTGTCCAGGAGTTTCAACCCAATTTTCCAGGATGGAATGTCGTTCTTCATCCGACAACATCGGAACAACGCCAACCGGCTGATCGGGTTGATCTAAAAAGCCTGTGATCAGGTTCTTGAAGTGAACGATCATCCGCTCGATCGTCGACCGGTCGAACAAATCTGTGTTGTATTCAAAAGATCCATTCAGCCGAGAAGGATAGCGATCTTCATCAAATGGCAGGTCCAATTCGACCGTTGGTGTTTCTACCAGGGTCAAAGTCAAGTCAAAACGAGCAATGCCCTCATGCAATTCTAAAGGCTTTAAGGCGATATCGGCACTTGGTGATGAGGTACTGGATGCTTTTGGCATCTGGCGGGGAGCATTCTGGTGAACCAACATCACCTGAAACAAGGGATGGTAACTCATTTCACGCGCTGGGTTGAGTGCATCCACCAACATCTCGAAGGGAATATCCTGGTGAGCATACGCACCCAAGGTTGTCTCACGGGCTCGCTGAAGCAATGTCCGAAACGTTGGCGTGCCGGACAAGTCAGCACGCAAGACAAGCGTATTAACAAAGAAACCAATCATGCTTTCCATCTCAGAGCGAGTCCGGTTAGCGATCGGTGTACCAATAGCAAAATCTTCCTGACCGCTGTATCGGGAGAGAAACGCCTGGAATGCAGCCAATAAACCCATAAAAAGGGTAGCACCTTCTTGCCGGCTGAGGGCTTTTAATCTCTCAAGCTGGTCCCCTGCAAGCTCAAAAGTCACCTGGGCGCCGTTAAAAGACTGTACAACCGGGCGAGGCTGGTCCAGAGGCAATTCCAGCAAAGGTGGCAGGCTAGCCAGTTTTTCTTTCCAGTAATCCAGTTGGTTTTCGAGCACCGCTCCTTGCAGCCAGTTACGTTGCCAGGCAGCGAAATCAGGATATTGCAATTCGGGCTCTGGCAGGGCAAAGGCTTGGGACGGCTCAATTTCTACCCAATAGTAGGTTAATATTTCGCGAATGAATATCCCCAGAGACCAATCATCTGTAATAATGTGATGCGTGTTCAGTAAGATGACATGCTGCTCATCGGATAGACGGAGTAAAGAAAGTCGCAGCAAGGGACCTTGTGCCAGGTCGAAGGGTTTTAACGCTTCCTGCCGGGCCAGATCCATAACCATGGGCTGCTGATCTTCCGGAGACAGGTTGGTCAGGTCGATGACCGACACATTCAACTTTAACTCCGGTAAAATCACTTGGACCGGTTTTCCATCCACCTGAGCAAAAATTGTGCGCAGTGATTCGTGTCTTTGAACAACCCGGTTGAGGCTGGCCTGCAAAGCAGTGCTGTTCAAGGGCCCATCCACCTGGAAGAAGGTCGGGATGTTATACAGCGGCACACCTGGCATGAGCTGGTCAAGAACCCACAAACGCTGCTGAGAGAAGGACAACGGCGGTCGTTCGAGCACCTCGCCAGTCTCCGGGTCACGCGGCAGGTGAGTAATTGGAGGCATCTGGAGCCCTAGGTTGATACGGCGATAGCTCTCCACCTGCCCAGCCAGTACAGCCACGGTTGGCGCCTCAAACAAGACCCGCAAAGGCAGCTCGGTTTCAAATGCATCGCGCAAGCGCGAGATGACCTGAGTAGCCAGTAAGGAGTGTCCACCCAGATCGAAGAAATTATCAAGTGAGCTGACCCTGGCTAGCCCCAGGATCTCTGCGAAAATACCCGCAATGATCTCTTCTTGTGGCGTCCTAGGCGCTATATACTGAGTTTTTGAATCAAGTCGCGTCAATTCAGGTTTTGGCAATCGCTTGCGATCGACCTTGCCATTCGGGCTTAATGGCAACTCACTCATAAAAACAAACGCGGCTGGGATCATATAATCCGGCAAGCGCGCCTGGAGATGCTGGCGCAGGTCACTGATCGAGATGCTCGTAGGAGGAGGAACAATCGCCCCTGATACCATACCAGGGCTTTCATTCCCGGATGACTCGTTGGGAACCACGTAAGCGGCCAGGTTCTTATATCCGCTTTCTTCCCAATACCAGACCACTGACTCGCTGACGAGCGGGTGCTGATTGAGCACTGCTTCAATTTCGCCCAGTTCTACTCGGAAACCCCGGATCTTGACCTGGAAGTCCACCCGGCCCAGGCACTCAAGATTCCCATCCGGCAGATAACGGGCCAGGTCGCCAGTGCGGTACAGGCGCTGCTCTCCTGGCAGAAAGGGGTTGATAACAAACTTCTCGACAGTTAGCTCGGGACGGTTCAGGTATCCACGGGCGACGCCAGCGCCGCCGATGTATAGCTCTCCCGGCACTCCTACCGGTAACGGTTGCTGGTTGGCATCCAGGATGTACAGTTGGGTGTTGATAATCGGCCGGCCAATTGGAACAACCCCGGCTCGAAACCGATCCAGGGCCAGGCTGCTGCCCGGCGGCGTCCAATAGACACAACAACCAACCACTGTCTCGGTTGGCCCATATTCATTCACCAGCGCTGTTCCTGGGGCATACTGTTGCCAGAAGCGAATATGGTCCACGGTCAGGTTTTCACCACCGATGATGAAAGAACGAGTACAGGCCTGTGCTTCTTCAGTAGGAATCTGCTCACCCAACAACTGTAGATGAGCCGGGGTTATTTTTATCAAGCTGAAGGGTGGGTGTTTCAGGCTTGCCTGAAGATTCAGCGCATTGCTGAGCAACTCAACACCAAGGCCCTCCGGCAGCAGAAAAGCTGTTCGTCCGGAAACCAATGGGGAGAGCAGGCTGGTAACCGTCAGGTCAAAAGAAATCGAGGAATGAACTGGTGAGCCCTGTCCCTCGGAAAGGGGATACGCCTGAACACACCAGGTAAGGTAGTTTACCAGGCCGCGGTGATGGATCATGGCGCCTTTCGGCAAACCGGTTGAACCCGAAGTATAAATGACGTACGCCAGATTAGTCGGATTAACTGGACTGGTTGGATTTTCCGAGCTCTCAAGTTCGATCTCTGACCATTCCTGATCGAGCAAAATCACCTTCACAGCTGGCGAGGGTTGAAGCTGAGCAGCGAGGTGTGCCTGAGTAAGCAAGACCTGCGCATGGCTATCTGAAAGCATAAACGAGAGCCGCTCCGCCGGGTAAGTCGGATCGAGAGGGACGTAAGCCCCACCTGCTTTGAGGACGCCCAGTAAACCCAGCACCATTTCTGGCGACCGCTCGACACACAAGCCCACCAGCGAATCCGGACCCACACCAAGTTTCTGGAGGGCGTGAGCCAACCGGTTTGCGCGCTGGTTGAGCTCATGATAAGACCAGGATTGGGAACTCCCGCCTGGCTCCGAGTTGCTGAAGAACACTGCTGGCAAATCAGGCGTACGAGCAACTTGCTCTTCAAAAAGATGATGAGCGCATTTGTCTTCCGGTATCGGAGCAGCGGTCTGGTTCCAATCGTACAGGATCTGCTGGCGCTCAGCCGCGCTGAGCAATTCCAGGCTCCCTACCGGCAGATCGGGTTGATCCACCAGGCTAGCTAGCAAATTATGGAAATGACCCAGCATCCGCTCAATTGTTGCTACATCAAACAGGTCAGTATTGAATTCAAGCGCCCCGCTGATCTGGCTGCCATCATCCATCATAAACAGGGTCAGGTCGAATTTGGAGGTGCCACTATGCGAATCTACCGGGCCTAGCTTCAAGCCCGAGGCGGGTAAAGTCACTGCGGTTCGAGCTGTCGTTTGTAGAGCAAACATCACCTGGAACAAGGGGCTATGGCTCAGGTTTCGCTCGGGTTGGAGTGCGTCCACGACCATCTCAAAAGGCAAGTCTTGATGAACAAAGGCGCCGAGCGCGGTCTCCCGGATCCGGCCTAGGAGTTCCGAAAAGCTCGGTTGCCCGGATAAATC
>CAZAGA010000049.1:0-15340 GCA_964484335.1 uncultured Anaerolineaceae bacterium | reverse complement strand
ATTGAGACACCCGAAGGAGAGCCAGTCGGCTACTTCACCCACTCGGCGATCTATTGGGGCCCATGTATTGTGGCAAATGGGTATGAAATCAAGCCTGGCATTCCCTGGAGCCAGGTGACGCCCAGTGTAGCACGTTATCTTTTCAATACCGGTGCAGCAAAGGCCGCCGAAAAGCGCAAGCTGGAAGAACACGATGGGTTTGGTTTTTATTTGGGCAGCCAGCACCCGGTCTACGAGGTAATGCACACTGGTTTACCACGTGTCGCCCAACCCTATGCCTGGTACTTGCGCGTGCCCGACCTGCCAGGTTTCTTGCGCCGGGTTGCTCCGGTGCTAGAGCAAAACCTAGCCAAGTCTGCTTACCAGGGATTCAGCGGCGAAGTAAAAATCACATTCTACAACCAGGGATTACTGCTCGGTTTAGAGCACGGAAAATTGGCAAAGATTGAATCCCTCCGGCCAACTCCAACACCGGATAGCGGCGAGGCTGCATTTCCGGGCCTGACCCTCCTGCAGCTCGTCTTCGGTTATCGCAGCCTGGATGAGCTACAGTATGCTTTTGCCGATTGCTGGTGCGAAACCGATAGCGCGTATGGCGTTCTAAAAGCTCTTTTCCCGAAGCGACCATGCAATTGCTGGGCAGTATCCTGAGTGGAAAAGGTCACGAGCAGGGTAACTGTGCAGCCGACTCGCTGACATAGACAGGCTCTACCCAGCAGGAATACCTGGCTAGGCGACCACGAACGGCGTCCTGGAATAAGCGGCGGAGTTCAGCGGTGACCGGGCCCATCTCACCAGTACCCAGCCAGCGGTGATCCACGCGTGTCACCGCGGTGATCTGGGCGGCGGTGCCAGTCATAAAAAACTCTTCACAAAGATAGACTTCGGTTCGGTCAATCGGGCGTTCCACAACGGTCAACCCAAGCTCTTTTTGCGCCAGCTCGATCACCGTGCGGCGTGTAATTCCCTCCAAGATGTTATCGGTAACCGGAGGAGTGACCAAAACGCCATTGCGCAGCATGAAGATGTTCATTGCGCTACCTTCCGAGATATGGCCATCCTGGTTCAACACCAGAGCCTCATCAAACCCAGACAAAACCGCATCGGTTTTGATCAACGCCGAATTGGCATATGCCCCGCTGATCTTACCCCTCGCCGGGATGGCATTGTCATCGACTCGTCGCCAGGAAGAAATGGTAACGTGAGCACTGGTATCATTGGTCACGTATTTGTCAAATGGAATAGCAATGATTGAAAGCTCATCCGTCAACCCATGCAGCTTGACCCCAATGATCTCATCTGCTTTGAAAGCCAGGGGACGGATATAGACATCGCAGCGGTAGGCTTCTGTACGGAGAAGCTCAATCGCTACCCCAGTCAGGTCCTGCGGACTTTGGGGTAGGTGAATATTGATAAGCTTGCCAGAATCCAGAAAGCGGCGGAAATGATCTTGCGGCCGAAATAGATATAACTGCTGATGATCCTCATTCCAATAGCCGCGCAATCCACCAAACACCCCTGTCCCATAATTCAATGCATGGGTTAACACACTGACCTTGGCATCCGAGTAGGGAATGATTTTTCCTTTGAAGTAAGCGTAATTTGGAAGTTCCATGCAGGTTCTCCTGTCGAATCCAGATACTTATACCGGCCTGAGTAGGACGGATTATAACAACTTTTTCCAGCCTATTGCCATTTCTCAACTTCGGAGTATACTCAATCAGAAATAATCTCAATCCGAGTGGAGGCGACCTCGATGAAGCGCGCGGTCAGCATCAGTATTGGCTCTTCAAAACGGAACAAAGCAGTTGAGGTAGAGCTGCTGGGAGAAAAAGTCTCGATTGAGCGGATCGGCACCGATGGGGATATGGAAAAAGCCGCTCAGCTTTATAGAGAACTAGATGGAAAAGTAGATGCTTTTGGAGTAGGTGGCGCAGACCTGGGAATCCTGGTGGATCAGAAGTGGTATCCGATCCACTCCGTTCAAAAGCTCATCCGCTACGTAAAACAAACTCCGGTGGTGGACGGTACCGGTCTAAAAAACACCCTGGAAAACCGGTTGGCGCCATTCATTGACCAACACCTGGGCTCAACCATTGCGCAAGCTGGTCGAAAAGCCTTTGTCGTTGGGGGCGTGGACCGTTGGGGCATGGCACGCTCATTTGTCGAGGCAAACTACGAAGTCATTTTTGGTGACTTAATGTTCATCTTGGGACTGCCGCTTCAGGTGCGTAGCCTGAATGGTCTGAAACGCCTGGCTGCTACACTGGCTCCAATGGTCACGCGACTGCCCTTTGAGTGGGTTTATCCGACTGGCGAGAAACAAGAAAAGCGCATCCCAAAATGGGAGAAATACTATGAATGGGGAACGGTGATCGCTGGCGACTGCCATTATGTCAAACGCCATATGCCTGACCGGCTGCCCGGAAAAATCATTGCCACCAATACGACCACCAGCCAGGATGTTGAGTTCTTTCGTTCAGCCGGGATAAAATACCTGGTCACCAGCACTCCGGTGCTGGAGGGGCGCTCGTTCGGCACCAATATGATGGAAGCCGCTCTGATCGCTATCTCCGGCAAAGGTAGAAAGCTATCGCTGGATGAATTAAATAGCTTACTCGACCAGCTTGGTTTTGAACCCAACCTGCAGGAGTTGAATCCATGAAGATCGATGCGATCGTCACGGCTGGTGGGATTCCCCAACCCGGAGAGCCTCTTTACGAAGCAACTCAAGGGAATTCAAAGGCCCTGCTAGATATCTGCGGTAAGCCAATGATCCAATGGGTATTGGATGCGTTAAATGGCTCAGCCCTGGTAGATCGGATCTATATTGTTGGTCTGACTGAAGAGAGCAACTTGCAAAGCACCAAGGTGGCCGGGTATATACCCAATCAGGGTGGAATGCTGAGCAACATCAAAGCTGGCCTGGCCAAGGTGACTGAGAATAATCCCCAGGTGGAACACGTCCTGTTGGTTTCATCTGATATTCCCGGGATCACTCCGGAAATGGTTGATTGGGTGATCCAAACGGCTTTGGAAACCAACGATGATGCCTACTACAACGTTATTACCCGCCAGACAATGGAAGCGCGTTATCCAGGATCTAAAAGGACTTTCACCCGCTTGAAGGATATGGAGATTTGCGGGGGAGATATGAACATGGTGCGGGCTTCTTTGAGCTCGAATGACACCATGTGGGAAAAAATTATTGCTTCGCGGAAGAATCCTCTCAAACAGGCGGGTCTGCTGGGTTTTGATACCCTGTTGCTGCTGCTCTTCCACCAAATAACCTTACATGGGGCGGTAAAGAAGGTCACTCAGCGCTTGGGAATGAGCGGCAGAGCACTGATCTGTCCGTATGCAGAAGTTGGTATGGATGTAGATAAGCCCAACCAGCTTCAGCTGGTCCGGGCGGACATGGCCAGGCGGAACGCTGCATGAGTCTACTGCAGAGAGTGCTGCAGGTAGACTGGGAATATTCAAAGAAGCTAAAAGTAGCTGATAAACCAGGTCTGCTGCGCAACATCGCCCGGTTCCTGGCCCATTCAGGCGACTCCTGGTTCTGGGCGATCGGACTGGCGATCGTCTTGCTAATTGGCGATGGCAATTGGAGACGGTTGGCTGTTCTTATGGCAATCGGGATTTTCATTACGGCATTGCTGGTGTTTGCAATCAAATTCAGCGTGCGCCGCCAGCGCCCGGCTGGTGATTGGGGGACAATCTATCGAAAAACAGATCCGCACTCTTTTCCTTCCGGACATGCCGCGCGCGCGGCGATGCTGGCGGTGGTGGCACTGGGAACTGGACCAGCCTGGTTGGGGTGGATCTTGATTGCCTGGGCACCGCTGGTGATCCTTGCCCGGGTCATGATGGGGGTTCATTATCTTTCAGATGTATTCGCGGGAGCTGGATTAGGGATCGCGACAGGTTTGTTGCTGTTAAAACTGGTTTTCTTAATCCGTTTTTTGTAATCTTTGGAGAATCAGCGCGTAGATCTTGCGACGCGGCCAGCCGGACTCGATCGCCAGCCGGGCTGCCAGACCCGCGCTAGACTCCCCGCTTCTCAGAGCGGCGTTAATTTCCATTTCAATTTGTTCCTGGTTCCAGTGATCAGCCTGGGGCATACTTCCCGCTACTACCAGGGTGAATTCACCGCGCGGCGCCTGGGCAGTGTAATATTTTCCGACCTGGCTAATTGAGCCACGTGTAAATTCTTCGTAGATTTTAGTCATTTCCCGTCCGGCGCACATTTGCCGGTCACCCAGGATTGCTTCCAGGTCAGCCAGGGCTTCTAATAAACGGTGCGGTGTTTCCAGGAACACCAGCGTGTAGGGCTGCTTGGCCACAGAGGCCAGCAAACGCTGGCGGTCGGTTTTCTTGCGCGGCAGATAGCCCAGGTACAGGAATGAATCCGTCGGCAAGCCAGAGGCGACCAGCGCAGCCAGTGGTGCGCTTGGCCCCGGAACCGGGCTGACCGGGAAGCCAGCCTCGAGTACTGCCCGCACTAGTTCGTATCCAGGGTCATTGAGTCCAGGGGTGCCAGCATCGGAGACCAGGGCAACATCACCTCGCTCAAGAAAAGCCAGGATGGGATCCAATTTGACCAGCTTGTTATGCTCGTGATAACTGGTTAGAGGAGTCTTGATCAAAAAATGTTTGAGGATCAGGCCCGTGTGGCGGGTATCTTCAGCAGCGATCAGCACAACTTGCTCTAGAATTCGCCGAGCTCGTGGGCTGAAGTCCTCCAGGTTTCCAATTGGAGTCGATACCAGGTAAAGAGTGCCCATATCAGGAATCGTTTTCCGGGTGGCTGAGCTTTTTCAAGCGCCTGGCCAATTCCCGCCGCTCCAGCAAGACCCTGTGACCGCAGCCCAGGCACTCTAAGCCAATATCAGCTCCAAGCCGGACAATTTTCCAATCGTAACTGCCACAGGGATGCGGTTTTCGCAAACGGACAAGGTCATTTAACTTTAATTCAGGCAACATCGCTGGAATTATATCACCAGGGTAGCTGGCAAACCGCAAGCATAGAATTTCCCAAATGGTATAATCTTCCCGGAGGTATTGGTATGCTATTTGATCTTCTCCCATCCCCATCGATGTTGATTTCCTATATCCTGGTATTAATGACCGCTTTCGCAGTGCATGAATTCGCGCACGCCTTCACCGCCAATCTATTTGGCGATAAAACCGCAGCCCGAGAAGGACGCTTGACCTTGAACCCGTTTGCGCATCTGGACCTAATGGGTTCACTGATGCTTCTGGTCGCAGGCTTTGGCTGGGCCAAGCCGGTGCCGGTCAATGTTTATGCCTTGGAGCGCCGTTCCAGGCTAGCGCCATTGTGGGTGGCTTTAGCCGGTCCAATTTCGAACCTGCTGATGGCGATCCTGTTCGCGATCCCTTTCCAGTTGGGATTAGTCAATTCTTTTCAAGCGTATACCAGCATTCTGAGTGAAACACAGCACATCTTGCCAACCCTGCCTCAACTCTGCCTGGTGTTTGTTCAAACCAATCTGCTACTAATGCTGTTCAATTTAATACCAGTCGCCCCGTTGGACGGCGACAAGGTACTCTATTACCTGCTACCCCCGAATGGACAGCGATTAATGGATCAGGTCCGTCCATACGGGCCAATTTTGCTGCTCATCCTGGTTTTTGGGGGATACATCTTGCCCGGTTTCAATCCTTTGAGTTGGATCCTGTTCACACCGATGAGCGCCCTCTTAAACCTGCTGGTGCGGTAAGCCCCTGTGCGAATTACCTACCGGGTTCGTCAATATTGGAATACCCTGCAAGCCAGACCTGACCGAGTGGCTAGGAAAGAGGTCGAACAATTTTTACCCCCCCCTTTGTTAACCCTTTTCCAAAAAATGCAGCTTGGGGAGCAAGCTCACAGCATACAAATCTTCCAAGCTTTACGAGAGCAAGGCGCAAGTCACCCCGATCTTTTAACCGCAGCCCTGCTACATGATGTCGGGAAAATTCTCTACCCCTTGAATCCCTGGGAAAGAGCGTTAATCGTATTATTTAAGAAAATATTTCCCAAACAAGTGATTGCCTGGGGTCGTGGAGATCCATCCGGCTGGCGGCGGCCATTCGTGGTTTCCGAACAACACCCAGCCTGGGGAGCCAGCCTGGTAGCAGAGGCCGGCGCTCCAGCGCAAGTTATAAAGCTGATCGCGCGCCACCAACAAAAAACAGTTCATGAAACCAAGCAGGCGATTACACTGGAAGATCAGTTACTTAGTCAACTACAGGTGTTGGATGATCAGTATTGATCCGCAAGCCAAAAGACAGGAGAGGCAAGGATGACGGTACAAATAAGCTTGATCGGCCTGGGGCAGATCGGCGCTTCGGTTGGTCTAGCCCTATCCAGCCAGCCAGAGCTGGTGAAAAGGATTGGGCATGATAAACAATCGGCGGTGATGCAAAAAGCCAGGCAACTCGGAGCAGTTGACCGGACAGAAAACAACCTGATCTCGGCAGTACGAGAGGCGGATCTGGTTTTTCTCAGTTTGCCGCTGGACCAAATCCGGCCTACTTTGGAATTTATTTCCCAAGACCTGATCGAAGGCGCAGTGGTGATGGATACCGCGCCAGTTAAAGAAGTGGTCCGGCAATGGGCGAAGGATATCCTTCCGCCTGGACGACATTATATTGGTTTAACGCCAGTCTTGAATCCAGCCTATTTGCACGACATCTATGCTGGGATTGAGTCAGCCCACAGCGATCTGTTTCAACGCGGCTTGATTGCAATTACCACCACGGCAGAGACAGACTCACAGGCGATCAAGGTGGCGGCCGATCTGACTCGCCTATTAGGCGCGTTCCCATTATTTGCTGACCAGGCAGAGATGGATGGGATCCTTGCTTCCACCAACCTGTTGCCCAGCCTGCTGGCAGCAGCTCTGCTGAATGCCACCGTGGGCCAACCCGGATGGACCGATGGGCGAAAAATTGCCGGGAGAGCCTATGCTGAGGCAACGGGCCCAATGGCTCTACTGCCCTCGCCGGCCGCTTTAGCCGAGCAAGCCATTCACAACCGGGAAAATGCCTTGCGCGTGATCGATGGCCTGACAGCTGCCTTGCAATCGATCCGCAGTGATATTCTGAAAGGCGACGAAAAAAGCCTAGTCGAACGCCTGGAGCGAGCACAAAATGGGCGCGAAGCTTGGTGGAAGCAGCGCCAAGTAGGGGAATGGCGATCTGAAGAAATGGGTGCACAGCCAGAAATGCCCAAAACCAAGGATATTTTTGGAAACCTGGTTGGTTTCCGGCGAAGACCAAAATCATAAAATGTTCCAAATCAATTTGTTGAAGGAGACATCCTATGACCGATAAAATGCAATGGGTTCGAGATGAGCTTCAAAACCTGAAGGACGCCGGCCTGTACAACCGAATTCGGACCTTGAGCTCGCCTCAAGGAGCCTGGCTGGTGGTCGATGGCAAGCGGGCCCTGAATTTTTGCTCCAATAACTACCTTGGCCTGGCCAACCACCCTCGTCTTGTGCAAGCCGCCCAGGAAGCTGTCCAGCAGTACGGCGTCGGCCCAGCAGCGGTCCGAACGATCGCCGGTACCATGGACCTGCATGTAAAACTGGAGGCACGCCTGGCTGCTTTCAAAGGCGTTGAAGCAGCGATTACTTTCCAAAGCGGTTTTACTGCCAACCTGGCCACGATCGCGGCAGTGGTAGGCAAGGATGACGCGATTTTCTCTGATGAACTTAATCACGCCAGCATTATTGACGGGAGCCGTTTGTCAGGCGCAAAAATCATCCGTTATGCGCATTGCGACCCAGGAGACTTGGATCGCCAGCTCCAGGAACAGAAAAATAATTTTCCACGTGTGCTGGTGATCACCGATGGCGTCTTCAGCATGGACGGTGACGTTGCCCCGCTGGATCAAATTTACGCCGTAGCGAAAAAACACTCCGCCATGCTGATGGTGGATGATGCACACGGCGAGGGGGTTCTGGGCCACGGGGGGCGCGGGATTGTTGACCAATTTCACCTGCATGGCAAAGTGGATATTGAGGTCGGCACCCTATCGAAAGCTTTCGGAGTGGTAGGCGGAATTGTCGCCGGAGACCCGTTGGTGGTTGAATGGCTGCGCCAACGCGGCCGGCCATTCTTATTTTCTTCAGCCATGACGGTCCCGGATACCGCGGCCTGCCTGGCTGCGGTTGATTTGCTCGAGGAATCCACCGAGTTGGTTGACCGGCTGTGGGAAAATGCTCGTTATTTCAAAGTGGAAATGCAGCGGCTGGGCTTTGATACCGGGAAAAGCACTACTCCAATCACTCCAGTGATGCTAGGCGAAGCGCCTTTAGCTCAGCAATTCAGCCGTGAGCTGTTCGAAGATGGGGTATTTGCAATGGCGCTTGGCTTCCCGACAGTGCCGCGGGGCAAGGCCCGCATCCGGGTAATGATCTCGGCCACCCATCAAAAAGAAGATTTGGATTTTGGCCTGGAACAATTTGCGAAGGTTGGACGGAAGCTTGGAGTGATTGCCTGAAGTTTTAAAAAGGAAGGCGTCTGAACCAATCGGACGCCTTCCTTGTTATAAAAACATTATAGAGGTTCAGTAAACGGGTCAATCGTTGGATTCGTTCCCGCCCACATACAGCTTGATCGGCCATCGAGATTGCAACTGAAGGCGCGCGTGCAGCGATGTGAGAAGACACGCGGTTCCTGATCAGGCAAGATATCAGCCGGGTAAATCAACTCGGCTTCTAAACCAACTTCCCGGTTGACATGATGACAATAACGTACTTTAATCACTTCCCATACTTTTTCGGACACGATCCACCTCCTCACTTTGCCTGATTATATCAATTAACAAAAGAAATGCAACCTGACACATGTCACAGCTTGAAACGGACAAATCACATCAGTTTGGGATAACAATCACCTGGAAAAGGCATGTTATTTTTCCTGGGTAGATGATCCAGCGATTAAATATCAATTATAATATCCTTAACCAATCAAGGAGGTGTTTCGGCATCCATTTCTGCACCTAATTTCCATTTCACAGATCAAAACCAGTTTTCACCAAATTCAAGGAGGAAGAAGAATGAAACAGAAAACCCTGAACACGCTGTTGGCGCTAGTGATGATCTTCAGCCTGATCCTGGCGGCCTGCGGCACCCCGGCTGCTGAACCAACAACTGCCGAGCAGCCAGCGGCCGAACAACCCGCAGCTGAACAACCTGCAGCCCAAGAGCAAGTAACTCAAGAACCTGTGGCTACTGAAGCCCCTGAACAGCCTGCAGAAAAGTCGACCTTCATCTTCGGACGTGGCGGCGACTCAGTCCAATTGGACCCAATCATCGTGACAGATGGCGAGTCATACCGCGTCACAGGCCAGATACTTGAGTCTCTTTACACATTCGAACCGGGAACGACAAACCCTGTTCCAAACCTTGCTGAAGAGTGCACCGCAAACGATGCTGGCACTGAATGGACTTGCAAGCTGAAACAGGGAGTCAAGTTCCACGACGGTACCGATTTCAATGCTGATGCAGTGATCTTTAACTTTGAACGCTGGCGCTTCACCAATAACCCTTATCATTTCCCGGAACAAGTTTTTGAGTACTACGAAGCAATGTGGGGCGGCTTCGATGACGCCAGCATCATCACCAGTGTTGAAAAAATTGATGATTACACGGTTAAATTTACACTCTCAGCATCTTTAGCGCCTTTCCTGGCAAACCTGGCGATGGATTCGTTTGCTATCTCCAGCCCGGAAGCGATTAAGAAATACGGTGTAGAATATGGAACCCCTTCAGTCGGTGGAGTTGGTACCGGACCATTCGTCTTCAAGGAATGGGTGGAAGGTGATCATATCACGGTAACAGCCAACGAGAACTGGTGGGGCGGTCGTGCTAAAGTCGACGAAATCATCTGGCGCGTGATTGCCGATGACTCGGCCCGTTATTTAGCACTGAAAGCCGGAGATATTCACGCCTTGGAACAGGCTACCGTGGAAGATTTGGCTGACGCTGCCCAGAATCCCGATCTGAATGTGGTAAAGAAATTCCAACTGACTACTGCCTACCTCGCCTTCAACTACAAGATCAAGGAATTCCAAGATCCAAAGGTTCGAGAAGCGGTTGCACATGCTTTCAACAAGCAGGCGATTGTGGAGAACTTCCTGGGCGAAAATGGTCAGGTAGCCAAAACCTTAGTCCCGCCGTTCATGTGGGGCCACAATGACGCCATCAAAGATTGGGAATACAACCCAGAGCTCTCTAAGCAACTGCTAGCTGAGGCTGGTTTCCCAGATGGCATTTCGGAAGTTACCATCGCCGAAGATATCACCGATGCGGATGGTAATGTTTTATACAAAGCAGGCGATAAAATCCCGCTACGCTTCTATTACCTGCCGATTACCCGTTTCTACTTCCCTTCTCCTAAAGAAATTTCTGAAGCCATTGCGGCTGACTTGGCCAAGGCTGGTATCAATGTCGAGCTGACAACCGAAGGCGACTGGGCGGCTTACCTGGCTGCTCGACGCGAAGGCCGATTGGCTGGTATTTACGAGTTGGGTTGGGGCGGCGACAACGGCGACCCGGACAACTTTACTGGCTACTTCTTTGGAGCTGGAACTGAGCCAATCAAGCGTGAAGGTTGGTACGTGAATCCACCACTGGCAGAATTGCTCCAAAAAGCAGCGGTTACCATCGGCCAGGAAAATCGTGATCCGATGTACAAGGAAGCTGATCAAATCTTGCACGATGACGTTGCCCGTATCTGGATGTTCCATACACAGCTTCCTTTAATTTTCTCCACAAAGGTCGCAGGATACCAGACACAGGTGGTAGACGCCGACAACTATCAGGACGTGACGGTCGCACCCTAATAGGCAGGATCACTAAAATAACCTTTTCATGATATGCAGGGGGATGGGGATTCACTCCATCCCCCTGCATTATTCAAGGAGATTGCACTTGGCTAGATATATCATGCGTCGGCTGATATCAGTTATCCCAACCCTCTTGGGTGTTACGGTTGTTGTATTTATGTTTTTGCGCCTTATCCCTGGTGATCCTGCGGTTGCCATGCTTGGTGAACATGCAACCCAAGAAAATGTAAACCGAGTACGCGAGCAATTTGGCTTGAACCGGCCAGTTTTCTTTGATCGAGAGGCATTAAAAAAAGGTGATCTCAAGGGCTTTTTTAACACCCAGTATTTTATCTACCTAGGCAAGCTGACACAGGGGGATTTAGGAACTTCTATTCATAGAAGAATACCGATTGCAGAGACGTTGAAGGATCGCTTTCCGGCTACTATGGAGCTAGCGTTCTTTTCTATGTTTATTGCTATTATTGTTGGCGTGCCAGTAGGCATCATCTCGGCTGCTCGTAGAAATTCTATTCTTGATAGCACAACAATGATCGGCTCTTTAATTGGAGTGTCGGTACCCATCTTCTGGTTAGGTGTTATGCTAATCATGCTGTTTTCTGTTACCTTACAATGGCTTCCAGCTGGAGGCCGGCTAGATTCCGGCATTGAGTTGAAATCGGTGACGAATATGCATTTGATTGACAGCCTGATCACGCGAAATTTCCCTGCATTTATTAATGCATTTCAGCATATCATCCTTCCTACTATAGCACTGGCAACGATACCAATGGCTGTTATCGCTCGCATGACACGGTCAAGCATGTTGGACGTCATGCAAGAAGATTACGTACGTACTGCTCATGCCAAAGGTGTTGCTGAAAGGACAGTCCTATATAAACATGCGCTGAAAAACGCTTTTCTGCCAATTGTGACAATCATCGGTTTGCAATTTGGCCTGTTGCTGGCTGGTGCAGTGCTAACTGAAACCATCTTTTCCTGGCCAGGCATCGGGAAGTGGGTCTACGACTCAATCCTGGCCCGAGATTATCCGATAGTCCAAAGCGGCACCCTGCTGATCGCTATTATCTTTGTAATGATCAACCTAATTGTTGATATCTCATACGGTTATCTTGATCCGCGTATTCATTATGATTGAGTAGATAAATGTCTCATATATCTCCAAACAATACCATCTCCTTAGATTACGCAGTACGAGAACATCGTTCATTATGGGTGGATGCCTGGCGGCGGTTGATCTCCAGCCGGACAGCCCAGGCTGGTTTATTCATCATTACCATCATGGTACTGAGCACAGTGCTGGCTCATTTCTTCTGGGAGTACAATCCCAAGACCGACCTGGACTATACTCTCAAGCTTAAACCACCAACCTTGGTCCCAAATGAAGAAGTTCCTTCGGTCCATATTTTTGGCACAGATAAACTTGGACGAGATATATTTCGCCGGGTTGTCCATGGGGGGTGGAATACCCTGCGTGTCGGGGTAATTGCGGTAACAATCTCACTAACTATTGGAGGATTGCTTGGGCTCTTAGCCGGCTTTTTTGAAAGTATCGAGATGACACGGTTGGAGAAAATCTTCTTATTTGCATTTCTGGGTGGCTTGTTGGGACTTATTCCAGCCTGGGTCGCCGAGCAACCCCACCAGGCAATATTATTCGCGATCATGGGAGGCGCGACCGCAACTTTTGAGCGTTTCCTGGCAGATAGACCAGCCCGTCCGGTATTTTTTACTGCAATCGGCGCATTAATTGGCGGAGGATTAGCTTTGTTTGTCAGCCCCTCTACAGCTTTAATCACCGCGATAATGGGTGCCCTGATAGGTGCAGCTTTATCTCTCCAACTGGGCGGAAAGCTCTTCTCGAATGTAATCATGCGAGCAATGGATATCGTGCTGGCTTTTCCCAGCTATTTATTAGCAATCGCCATTGTCGCCTTCCTTGGAACAGGCCTTGAGAAAGGCATGATTGCAATTGGTATTGTCAGCATACCCATTTATGCCCGGTTGGTGCGGTCTTCAGTCCTTTCAGTATCACAAAAAGAATATATCTTGGCGGCGCAATCGGTAGGTGAGGGGCATGGACGGCTTATCTTTAAGCATATCTTCCCTAATGTACTCTCCCCGCTAACAGTACAGGCAACACTTGGAATTGGTAGCGCGATTTTATCTGCTGCCGCTTTGGGATTTCTCGGTCTTGGAGCAATTCCACCCGAACCTGAATGGGGAGCAATGTTAGGAGATAGCTATAGATATTTAGCGAGCGGTGCCTGGTGGGCGGTTGTTTTCCCAGGCGTAATGATTATGCTAGCAGTTCTCGGATTTAATCTCCTCGGTGATGGTCTTCGTGATGCCCTCGATCCAAAATTAAAAATCTAATCAATTTATGAACAATCAGCCTAATCCATTATTGGAAATTAAACAACTTTATACCAGCTTCTATACAGATGATGGTATCGTGCATGCAGTGAATGGAATCTCCTACATGATGGAAAGAGGAGAAACCTTGGGCGTTGTTGGCGAAAGCGGTTGCGGCAAGAGCGTACATGCAATGTCAATCATGCGCCTTATCCCAGAACCACCCGGCAAGATACAGGCTGAAAGCATCCTATTTAATAACCGTAACCTGCTTGAACTAAGTAAAGAAGAAATGCGCCAGATCCGAGGTGGTGCGATTGCCATGGTCTTCCAGGACCCGATGACATCACTTAATCCAGTCTACACTGTTGGCTATCAGATCATTGAAGCGATCAAGTTACACATGGGTATGAATGAAGCCGAAGCGAGGCAGCGAGCAGGAGAGCTACTCGACATGGTTGGAATTCCAGGAGCTCGCCAACGTTTAAACGATTATCCCCACCAATTTTCAGGGGGAATGCGCCAAAGGGCAATGATTGCCATGGCACTCTCCTGCGATCCAGTATTGTTGATTGCCGATGAACCCACAACCGCCCTGGATGTAACCATTCAAGCGCAGATCGTTGACCTCGTGGTGCGCTTGCAAGAAAACCTGGGCATGGCCGTAATGTGGATCACCCATGACTTAGGAATTGTCGCTGAATTATCCAGAAAAGTAAATGTTATGTATGCCGGCTATGTGATCGAAAGAGGTTTTACCAGGGATATTTTTAAGCACAGTCGCCATCCTTACACGATCGGATTGCTCAGGTCATTACCGAGACTGGACGAAGCACTCGGAACTAAATTAGCCTCCATCCCAGGTCTTCCACCCGATTTGATCGCGCTCCCAAAAGGATGCCCTTTTACAGCTCGTTGTATTTATCGAACTGAGGAATGCCGAGAGACAATGCCAATCTTGGAACCTACAGATGAAAAGGAACACTTTGTTGCTTGTTGGCATTGGCGAGAGATAGCGGGGAGGTTTTCATGATGGCTGACGCTCATTCCCCCTTGCTAAAGGTTTACAACCTGAAAAAATATTTCCCAATTTTTAGTGGAAGCATTATCCAAAGGCATGTTGGTAATGTAAAGGCAGTGGATAATGTCTCTTTTGATATTTACTCTGGCGAAACGTTGGGACTGGTTGGAGAATCGGGCTGTGGCAAAACGACCGTCGGACGAACTCTACTGAGACTGTACGAGCCAACTGAGGGAACAATTGTCTTTGATGGCATTGATATAACATCCTTGGGAGAGAGTGAAATGCGTCAGATGCGCCGGCGCATGCAGATGATCTTTCAGGACCCCTATGCGTCATTAAATCCACGTATGACCGTTGGTTCGATTATTAGCGCACCGCTTGAAGTCCATCATTTTGGGGATGGCAAACGAAGGCGTGAACGGGTGGATGAGCTGCTTCAATTGGTTGGCTTGAATCCCGACTTTGTCAACCGCTACCCCCACGAGTTTTCTGGCGGGCAGCGGCAGCGCATTGGGATTGCCCGAGCGCTAGCGGTTAACCCTGACCTGGTGGTTTGTGATGAGCCGATATCGTCTCTGGATGTATCCATCCAGGCTCAGGTGGTTAACCTGCTGGAAGAACTGCAGGACCACTTGGGGCTGACCTATCTGTTCATTGCCCATGATTTGAGCATGGTGCGCCACATCAGCGACCGGATGGCGGTAATGTATCTGGGCAAAATCGTCGAATTTGCCGATCGGGATACAATCTACTTGAAACCGATTCATCCCTATACGGTGGCGCTGATGTCAGCCGTGCCTGTGCCCGATCCTGACATTGCTAAAAACCGGAAACGGATTATCCTGGAAGGCGATCTGCCCAGCCCGGCCAACCCGCCCACCGGCTGTAATTTCAATACCCGCTGCTGGCTGGCCAAGGATGATTGCTTTAAAGTAGACCCAGAGTTTAAGGAAATTGAACCCAATCATTGGGCTGCCTGCCATTATTCTGAGCTATTGATGAAAAGAAAAACTGAATAATAAGGGTGGTTTGACAATCTTCCTTCCCCCGGCTACAATTGAATCCGGAGGGAAGATGAGCGCCTGGCCTGGAAAATT
>CAZAGA010000048.1:0-15386 GCA_964484335.1 uncultured Anaerolineaceae bacterium | reverse complement strand
GGCCTTCCTCGCCCTTCCAGTTGTTCGGTCCGATATTCTGGAAGCCCATCGTCGCTGCTTCCCACAGGTCCGAAGTCCCCATGGCAATCGGGGTATAGGTGCCATCGGCCTTTAGTGCGTCCAGGACGGCCGTAAACTCTGCTTTGGTCGCCGGTTCCTGCAGGCCAAGCTTGTCAAAGGCTTCCTTATTATAGAAGAAGCCGTGGATTACGGAGGCCATCGGGACGCAGAAGACGGTCGCGCCGTCATCGGTGATCCAGGCGCTCTTGGCCACGTCGCCGAAGTTTTCCATCCCGGGCAGGTCGTTCAATCCAGCCAGGTAGCCCTTGTTGAACAGTTCGAGCGAGGCATCGAACGGGCGACAGGTGATCAAGTCGCCGGCGGTGCCGCCTTCCAGCTTGGTGTTCAGCACGCCGTTGTATTCAGCGGGCGGGGAAGGGGCGAAGACGACTTTAATATTCGGGTACTTGGCTTCGAAGGCCGGGATAATGCTGTCCTGCCAGATGGTCAGGTCATCGTTTCGCCAGCTATCGATCGTCAGGGTGACTACTTCAGCCTCAGCGGCGGGGGCCTGGGCTTCCGATTCGGCTGGGGCGGCTTCTTCGGGCGCCGGGGTGGCGGCGGTCTGGCAGGCAGCCAGGATCATCGCCAGGGCCAGGATCAGGGTCAGAAAGACGAACTTACGCATTTATTTTCTCCTTCTCTAGATTTGGTGAGTTTAACCGTACTTATAGACGAATCTTACTTGGTTAGTAGATTTTGACCACCTCCTTTGTATCTATTTTATACCACTCTGCAGTTTTTGAAGCAACCATTCTAAACCTCAGTCGCCTGCCAGACCAGGCAGGCAGCGCCGATCGCGCTCGATTTCAGCCTAGAAGGCTGCCATTCCAGCGCCTGGCAGCGTGCGGATGGCACCCGTCGGGCAAGCGTTGCTCGGGCGGGGGGAAGTAAAAAATCGTAGGCTGCGCTGCCCAACCCGCCGCCGATCACCAGCATGGCCGGGTTGAGGGTTGCCACGCAGATCGCGGCAACTTGCCCCAGCACTTCACCCAGCTCTTGCAAGGCCGCCTGAGCCAGGCGATCGCCCGACCGCGCTGCCAATACGATTTCCTCTGGGTTCAGCCCTTTTGAGTCAACCAGGCGGCTGGGGATATTCCCAACGGTAAGCTGGCGGCGTACGTAACGCACCAGACCTGGCCCAGAGAGCAGAGTTTCTACACAGCCGCGCAGGCCACAGGCGCAAGGCAGGCCCTCGGGATTCAGTGAATAATGCCCCAGGTCGGCGGCAATCCCTTGGACGCCGCGGATCAAGTGGCCATCGGCCACCAGCCCGGCGCCTAATCCGGAGCCGATACCCAGGTAAACGAAATCAGCGACGCCTTGCGCCGCGCCGAAGTACATTTCGCCAACCGCATTGGCGTTGGTATCTTTCTCAATCCGCAGCGGTAAGGGCTCAGTCCACCTTTGGCGAAGCAGTTCGGGCAAGTTAACCGCTTCCCAGCCCAGGTTCACCGCTTCATAAACGATGCCCTGCTGCGGATCAATACGACCCGGCGAGCCAATCCCGATCCCTGCCGGCGGGGTGGTGGTTTCTCCCAGAAGTTGGTGGATCAGCTCGCTGATCCGGTCGGCCACAGCACCTGCGCCCTGGATCGCTTGGGTCAGGCAGTGCCGTTCTGCCAGGACCTCACCACTAGAATGGATCAGGACGGCGGCGATCTTGGTCGCGCCCAGGTCAATGCCGATCGCCAGGGAGGGGTTGGGGTGTCTCACAGGTTATAGATGGGGATTTACTTTGCGCCATTTTTCTAGCAATCGCTGGTTTTGTTCATGGCTGCCGGGCATGTTATAGGAACCGAAGACCGGCGGTTCATAGCCCGCTGCTTCGAGCAGGAAAGCAGTTTCGCAAACCAGGGCGTTCCAGAGCAGGGCGCAAATCACAGTCGAGCCCGGGCCTACTTTCCAGCCACTCTTTTTCAGCGCCACTAGGCCATCGCCAGGCGGCAAGCCATTGTCCAGGCACAGGTCGACCACCTGTTCGAGACGCAAGTCCAGCGCTGAGCGCGGCGCGACCTGCGCATAGGCGAGAGAGCATAGACCGATCGTGTACAGGCCAAGCGCCTTGCTCACCTGCGCCATTTCCACCGGTAGGTGGTTGACACCGCTGTTTGAGATAATAAAAATGAGTTCACCGGCCTGGGGGTGGTAGGGCGCCAGCAGGTCGCTGGCTAGCCCGGCAGTTCGCTCCAACCGGCTGGCGAGTGTCGGGTTTTCGTGCAACATCACCAGGCTGGAAAAAATCGGCGTCGCCGCAGCCAGGCCGCCCGCCCGGAAGAATGCCTCCTCGGCGATCAGGTGGGAATGCCCGCTGCCGAATAAGAAGATCCGCCGGTCGTGCTGGATGACCGCTGCCATCTGGCTGGCTGCTTCTTTTAATAGGGGTTTTTGATTCTCGATGACCCAGCCAACACGTTCCAGGATTGCTTGAAAATAGTGATCCATCCCAGGAGTGCTATCGACTTTGTTCATCTTAGTTATTTTATATACAGCCTCCCTATTTGTCAACTCATTGGACAAAGTAGACTCAGTATGGAATAACCGGATTTTCATCCCGAATTAAACCATTCAGGTTAAAATAAGTCCTGGCAAAGAAATAAGATAACCTGGTTCAATAGGAAAACACAAAGGGAGAAAGGCAGTATGAAAGGCAATCCGAAAATTCTTGAAACCCTGAACATGTTACTGGCTGATGAGCTGACCGCGATTAACCAATACATCTTGCATTCTGAAATGTGCGCTGATTGGGGCTATGACCGGCTGCATGAAACGATTGAAAAGCGAGCGATCCAGGAAATGGGCCACGCAGAAAAACTGATTGGCCGTTTGCTCTTCCTGGAAGGTATGCCAATTGTCAGCAATCTCAACCCAATTCATATTGGATCGGATGTTCAAAAACAGTTTGCCAATGACCACCAGGCGGAACAGGTCGCGTTCAAAGCATACAATGAAGCCATCCGCCTGGCCGTTGAGGTTGGTGATAATGGAACTCGCTCCTTGTTGGAGTCTATTTTGCAGGATGAAGAAGACCATATTGACTGGCTGGAATCACAGCTAGATCAAATTGACCAGATGGGCTATCAGAACTACTTGACCGAACAAGTTAGCTAAATCGATCCCACGACTATTAAATAATGACCAGGTACTGGCCATTATTTGATGATTCTTCAGCGATGTATACAAAACATTGACAATATATATGCATTAGGATAAAATTCTACCACTAATCCAATGGCTAAGGAGGCTATGCATGACTTCAGTAATTGTGATTGGCGCAGGCCTGGCTGGGATTGCGTCTGCCGCCCGCCTGGCTCGCGCTGGTTACCAGGTCTCAGTTTTTGAAAAACAATCCACACCTGGCGGCCGGACAGAAGTAATTGAAGGGAAAGGGTTTCGTTTCGACGCCGGGCCGACCTTGTTCTTAATGCCTGAGGTCTGGCGGCAAACTTATGCCGACCTGGGCGAAAGAATGGAAGATCACCTGGACCTGGTCCGCATTGACCCAACCTACCGGGTACATTTTCACGATGGCTCAAAAATCGATTTGACCTCGAACTTGATCGATATGCGCGAGCAGCTGGATAGCCTCTCGCCTGGGGTCTTTAAAAATTACTTGCGCTTTGTTGAAGAGGGTTATCGCCATTACACCCTTTCGTTAGAAAAATTCGTCTCACGAAATTTTTATTCGATCTTCGATGAGTTTGCGCTTAGCAATCTCCCCTTGCTCTTCCAATTAAAAGCTCTTCAAAAACACGCCCCAAATGTTGCGCGTTATTTCCAGGATCCACGTTTGCAGGCGGCTTTTTCCTTCCAAAATATGTATTTGGGTCTCAGCCCGTACGATGCCCCTGCCACGTATTCCTTGCTCCAGTATACCGAGCTGGCTGAGGGGGTCTGGTTCCCACGCGGCGGTATGTACCGAACGATCGAGAGCCTGACCCGGGTTGCCGAGGGCCTGGGCGTCAAATTCTTCTACAACTCGGCGGTATCCCGGATCGATGTTGAAGCCGGTCGCGCCAGTGGGGTGACCCTGAAATCAGGGGAAAAAGTGAAAGCCGATATTGTCATTGCTAATGCTGACCTGCCTTATGTGTACCAGGAGCTACTTCAGGATGAACGGATGACTCGCAGCCTGGACAAGAAAATCTACACTTCCTCCTCGCTGATGTTCTACTGGGGCTTTAAGGGCGAGCGCTCATCCGAGCTGTTCCACCATAATGTTTTCCTGGCCGATCACGCTTATAAGCCTTCCTTCGATAAAATCTTCAAGGAACTGACCCTTCCGGAAGAGCCTTCCTTTTATCTTAACCTCCCTTCGCGCACGGAACCTGGCTTTGCTCCCGCCGATAGCGATGGGCTCATGGCGCTGGTGCCAGTCGGCCATATGAACGACAGCCAACCGCAGGATTGGCAGGCGCTGGAAGCGCGCGCTCGGCGGTTTGTCATGCAGCGCCTGGCTGGTCTGGGCCTGCCAGACCTGGAAAGCCGGCTGGTTTTCGAAGCCAAGTGGGGGCCGCCGCGCTATCGACAGGCGCTCAACCTGGCCAGGGGCTCGGCTTTCGGCCTGAGCCACAACTTCCTCCAGGTGGGTTACCTGCGCCCACGCAATCGCCATGACCAGGTGCGCAACCTGTACTTTGCAGGCGCCAGTACACATCCCGGCACCGGTTTGCCGATTGTCCTGCTTTCGGCTCGCCTGGTCAGTGAGCGGATCAATAAGGAAATCCCGGTGCGGTGATGAGCGGCACGCGCATCCCTTCTCTCAATCGTTCCAAGTCGGGCCCCCAGGCGTTGAAAGCTTTTTATCAAACCGGCAACGCCCTGGCTGCCTTGCAAGTGTTCCAGGCGGAGGTGGGCGACATTTTTCAGTTAACCTTGCCCGGTTTTAAGCCAGTCATTGCCGCTGGCCCGGAGGCGGCGCGGACCATTCTGGCCGAGCGCCGCCAGTTGTTTAGCTGGCGCCCGGCCGGCGACCCCGTCGCTCGCCTGCTTCGCCAGGGACTGCTGGTCACCGATGGCGAGCTGCACGATAAATTACGCCATACCATGATGCCCGCGCTGCACCGTGGCCACCTGCCGGGCTATGTCGAGGCGATGTGGCGCTCTACCGACCAGGTGACCGCAAGCTGGCCAACCGATCGCCCGGTGGATATGCTGGTCGAAATGCGCAAGATCGCCTTGCTGATTTTCATGCGCTCGCTTTTTAATGTTGATTTCACCCCAGATCTTGATCGGCTGTGGAACCCGATCCTACGCCTGCTCACCTACATCTCCCCTGGTTTGTGGATCTTTTTACCCGGAAAACCGCGCCCAGGCTTTGATAACGATATCCAGGCCATCGATGATTACCTGTATGGAATCATTCGCCAACGGCGCAGCGGCGAGGGGATGTCGGACGACTTGCTCAGCCTGCTGGTCAGCCAGCCCGACCTGGATGATGGCCTGATCCGTGACCAGTGCCTGACGATGCTGATCGCCGGCCACGATACCAGCACCGCCTTGCTGGCCTGGATGCTCTACGTCCTGGTCAGTAATCCCGATGCCCTGGAGCGCTCCACTGTCGAAGTCGATCGCTTGCTTGGCGATACTCCACCCAGTAGCCAAGATATTGAGAATCTGGATTACCTGACCCAGGTGATGTTCGAAACCCTGCGCCTCTACCCACCCATCCACACCGGGATGCGCTTCACCACCGAAGATGTCGAATTACTCGGTTGCAAGGTGCCGAAAGGCTCGCGCCTGATGTACTCCGTTTTTCTGACCCATCACATGGAGCGCTATTGGCCGGAGGCGGAGAAATTCGATCCCGAGCGCTTTTGCCCGGAGCACAAGAAAGGCCGCCAACCTTACATTTACATGCCGTTTGGCGGCGGACCGCGCAACTGCATTGGGGCGGCCTTCGCCCAGGTTGAGGTGAAGGCTGTGATGGCGCGCCTGTTGCAAACCTTTAACTTCACCTGGGATCCCCAGGCGGTGCACCCCCACATGGGCGCCACGCTCGAGCCGCGCCCTGGCGTACCGCTGCAGGTCTCCCGTCGCCAAGAAGGGCAAGGAACTCGATGACTTATTTTCAATTCCTGGGCCTCTTCCTGGTCCTCCCGCTGATCCTGATGCTGTACCTGAACTGGCGCGACCAGCGAGCCGGTAGGTTTATCTCGCCAGTCTTACGCACCTGGCCAGCCTGGGGCGCAGTGCTGCTACACGTCTTCATTGCCGTCACCTACACCACCCCGTGGGATAATTACCTGGTGGCAAGCGGCGTCTGGTACTACCCGCCCGAGCGCGTCGTCGGTCTGAAATTAGGGTATGTCCCGATCGAGGAGTACACCTTCTTCGTCTTGCAGAGCCTGCTGACGGGTTCCTGGCTGTTATGGCTCTCCCGGCGGCTCTCCCTTCCCACTACCTCAGCCCCCGCCCGGGTGGGCTGGCGGGTGGGGGTGAATCTGATCCTGGCAGGGATCGTGGCCTGGGGCATTTTCGAGCTGGCCCGTGGTCATGCCCCCGCCACCTATGCCGCCCTGATCCTGGTTTGGTCCTTGCCTCCGATTATGATCCAGATTGCCTGGGGTGGCCATCTCCTGTGGCATTTCCGCCGCCTGGTGCTCACCAGCCTGGTATCAGTTACCTTATTCTTGGCGGCTGCCGACTTTCTGGCGATCGGCGACGGCATTTGGACGATCGACCCCGGTCAGTCTTACAATGTTTTCCTGTTTGGCGTACTGCCGCTGGAAGAGTTCATTTTCTTCCTGGTCACCAACACCCTGCTGGTCTTTGGCATAACGCTCGCTTTGTCCAGGCCCAGCCTGGAGCAGTTTGCCCGCCTGCGCGCTCGCCTCAAAGCTCGTAATTCGGCCAGATCATGAGACCGTTTGGGTTGCCTGATTTTCAAACCCGCCTGGCTACTCAACTCTTAACCTGGAGCGCTGGGAGCATCCTGTCGGGATTGCTCCTGGCGCTCTGCCGGCGGCCGTTGTGGCGTGGTTTGGGCCACCAGTTTGCGGGTTGGGGTCTGATTGATGGCTTGATTGGTTGGCTTGGGCTGCGCGGCGCGCGCCAAGCCGTCCAAGGCTCATCCAACCTGGCTGAAGAACAGTCGCTTCTGGAGCGGCGAGCTTCGACTTTAGAGCGCGTCCTGGCCATCAATACGGCGCTGGACTTACTTTACCTGGCTGGCGGTGTAAATCTGCTCCGACGGCGCGGCCGGCAGGACCCTTACTGGCGCGGAGCGGGGTCGGGGATCCTGGTCCAGGCTGCGTTCTTGTTTGGCTTTGATCTCTATCACTGGTTGGCGATCAAGACCGCCCGCCAACCTGCTCGCGGAAACGATGTTCACCTATAACCCCTTTTCCGGCGAAGAGCACCAGCCGTACGAGCTGCCTGGCGAAAATGGCCGGGTGGCTTTGATGGTGCATGGTTTTCCGGGGACGCCGGCTGAGCTGCGGCCCTTGGGCCAGGCGCTCCACCAATCTGGCTGGGCGGTACGCGGCTTGCTATTGCCCGGTTTTGGCCCCGAGATTGCCAGCCTGGGCGAGCGTAAGGCGGTCGAATGGTTAGCAGCAGTCGATGCCAACTTGGCGGAGCTCCAGGCCACGGCCTCCCAGGTCCTGTTGGTGGGTTACTCGATGGGCGGCGCGCTCTCATTGCTGGCAGCCAGCCGGCGAAAAGTGGATCGACTGGCGCTCCTGGCGCCTTTTTGGCGCACTTCGGGCTGGTTCTGGAATAGCTTGCCGCTCTTCAAGCGCCTTTTTCCCTCGATCAGGCCTTTTCGCTTGTTCAAAATGGATTTGAATGACCCCCAGGCGCAGGCTGCCCTGGGCAAATTTCTACCCGGCGCCGATTTGTCTGATCCCCAGGTCCAGCAATCCATCCGGGAGTTTGAGTTTCCAATCGGCGTGCTAGACGAGCTACGCCAGGTTGGGCGGATGGCTTTCCGCAGCTCGGATCAGGTCCAGGCTCCAACCCTGGTGATCCAGGGCAGCCAGGATGATTGGGTTGCCCCTGCAGCGACTCGCCGGTTGCTGCAACGCTTACCGGCTTCCCTGCGCTATCTTGAGCTGCCTGCGGCTCACGACCTGATTAACCCGGAAAAGCCGGCTTTCCAGGAAATCCGCCAGGCGCTGCTTGCATTTGCGAATTCGGAAGATTGAAATTCAGATCCAGCGCACTTCTGGCCGCTCCAGGGTGCGACCTTTCCAGTTTGCCTGGCCACGCAGGCTGAGCCGGACGGATCGAAATGCGATCCAGACGCCCATCCCGATGATGGCCAGGTAGGCCAGGATCAGGCTGCCTGGAAAGCGGAAACGCACCACAACCAGTCCCCATAAAACCAGTGATTCGAGGATTGCGATCAGGCACAACGCTCCCTCGAAACTGAAGGCGGTTCTGTTGAACAAACGGATGACCAGCTCGAGCGGTGGGCGGTAGAACAGGTAACCCATCCACAGCCAGGCAAATAGAAAAGGCAGGATGCGGTAATCGAAGGCTGCAAACAAGTTTTTACTGAAACCTTCGTAAGCCTGGCGGAAGTTGCGGTACATCCGGGTGCTGGTTGCCTCGCCGCCGTCCGCCAGCCGCCAGGGCAGGGCATACTGCTTCACCAGGCGCGCCAGGGCCAGGTCGTCGGTGCCATGCCCGCGCACCGCCGCATAGCCGCCAATCCGTTCGTATGCTTCCTGGCGAAAAAGCAGAAATTGGCCGATAGCGGCTGAAAAGATTGGCATGCGCAGCCGGTAGGCTAGCGGCAGGGGGAGAAACACTTGCAGCACAAAATATAGGATCGGTACAACCAGGCGCTCACCCCAGGTCAGCACTTCCTGGCGTGGCAGGGCGGTCAGCATGTCGAGTTTTTGCTCGATCAGGGTATAGACCGACCGGCTGAGCATCTCCGGTTGGTGGGTAGTGTCTGCATCGATAAACAGCAACAGCTCACCGCGTGCAGCCTGGGAGAGCTGGTGACAGGCCCAGTTTTTGCCCAGCCAACCGGGCGGCAGTGGCTGGCCGTTCAGTACTCGCAAGCGCCGATCCTGTTCTGCCAGGCAAGCCAGGATCGCGCCGGTGCCATCCGTGGAATGGTCGTCAAGCACCAAAACTTCAAAGTTCGGATAATCTTGGGCCAGCACCGACCTGATGCAACGGGCAATATTTTCAGCTTCATTACGCGCCGGCGCCAGGACCGAAATCAATGGAAAATTCACCCAATCTTCTGGGGAGGGCGCAGCCAGCCGGGTCAGGACCAGGGCATTGATGCCGGCAATCAGCAGACAGACTGCCAGGAAAGCGACGATACCGATCAGGGTGTGGACGAGTGGGTCAGCGAGATCCATGCAGTTTCGACTCTTTATCTACGATCTGGCAGTCCTATGAGCGCGTTTCCAGGTGGGAAGTCGGTTCAAGTCTTTCCAATGCTTGATTAGCAAGATCAGCAGGTTGCCCACCCATACGGCAATCAGCCAGCCGGCGGCTCGGGTCAGCAGCAGATAGCCGAGCAGGCCGAGCATCCCGAACATCACTGCCCAGGCGCTGCTGGTGAGCAGCACCGAAAATAATCCGAAGAAACCGCCCAGGACTGCCGGGCTGAGAAATCCACCCTGGATCGGCTCAAAGATATACACGGTCAGCGCGGTCCAGATGCCCACCGTAGTCGCCAGGGCCTTGCCGCCTTTGAAATTCAGAAAAATGGAGAAAGCATGCCCGGCGATCGGCGCTAGAGCAACGGGGACCAGCTGCCAGTCGGTGATTCCGAATTGATAGCGGGCGATGGCGGTTGGAATCAGCCCTTTCAGCCCATCCAGCAGTAGCACAGTCAATCCCAGCCACCATTTCGATTTCCCCGCGGCTTTGAATACGTTGGCCGAGCCAGGATTACGGTCTTCGCCAGCCTGGCGGATATCGACACCCAGTAAGCCTTTTCCCAACCAAACGGAAAAGGGCAGCGAACCGCAAAGGTAACCAATTAAGATAAACAGGTAGGTCGTCATGGATGTAGGAACTAGGCCAGCTTAGGTCTCCGGGTATAGGTTGCTTGATGCATTCCAAGGGGTATTCCCCCAGGGGAGATGGGTTTAATCATAACACAGCCGTAAGGGGTTGAAATCCGGTCATTTTGCCTATATAATCAAGTTAAGGAAACGCCGATAATTTGTCTCTCATCGGTGGTGGTCTGCCGGGTGAACTTTTCCCCGGCGTCAAAATACTTACCTTGCTGGCCGCTGGCGAATTGCTGGCGGTCGTTCATTTTCCAGGAGGTGGATTATGGAGAAAATTCTACATAAAGAGACTTGGGAACGGGCAATTGACCGGCGCGCCCGCCTGTTTTTACCTACGCCACGGTTGGATTACCGGCCTGTCGAAGAGCGGATCAGCGATTTCAAAGAAGCTTGCCTGGGATTTGATCCGCAATCTGCTCGCCTGGAAGCTTCGCGTTGTATCCAATGCCCAGAACCGCAAGCATGCATCCTGGCTTGCCCGTTGCATAATGATATCCCTTCGGCGATGTGGGAAATTTCGCAGGGAAACTTCATGACTGCGGCCCAAATATACCGCCAAACCAATCCATTTCCCGAGCTGTGTGGGCGGCTATGCCCGGATGACATCCTGTGCGCTGGCTCCTGCGGCGTTGGGAAAAGTCACGCCAGTGTCCGCCTGGGGCGACTCGAGGCATTTGTGGCTGACCTCCAGTGCCACAGCCAGGGGCTCGCTTTGCCAGAAATTGGCCGGCCGAGTGGTAAAAAAGTAGCCATCGTTGGTTCCGGCCCGGCTGGCCTGGCAGCGGCCGAGCAACTTGCCCGTCGCGGCCACCAGGTGACGATTTTTGAAAAGAATGCCCAACCTGGTGGGGCTCTGGCCTATGCAATCCCGCGCTTCCGGCTGCCGATTGAAATCGTGGAAAGAAAAATCGACCAGCTAGAACAGATGGGGGTCGGTTTTGTCCAGGCGACGACGATCGGCAAGGATCTTTCACTGGATGACCTGCGGAAGGCTGGGTACCAGGCTATCTTGCTATGCAGCGGGGCGGGTACACAGGCTGACCTGGATCTGGAAGGCCAGGAGCTGGCTGGCGCCTTCAGCGCGGCCCAGTTCCTGATGCGAACTAACCTGGGCGACCATTACTGGATCGGGCCTCAATTGTCGCCTCTACAAATTGGAGAAAAGGTCGTTATCTTCGGCTGGGGGCATGCCGCGGTAGATTGTGCGCGCACCGCCATCCGCCTGGGTGCCAGGCAGGTGATCTGCCTGTATCCGAACCATGAAATGGAATTGCTCTGCCGGCAAGAAGATAAATTAGCCGCGATGGAGGAGGGCGTCCTGTTCCAACCCTATGCCCAACCGATCCGGTTGATCGGCGATCCAAATGGCCAGTTGCAGCAGGTCGTTTGCCAGCGCATGATCCCGAAGTGTGTTGCTGGGGAGCGAAAATCGGTCCCACTCCCAGGGGCGACTTTCGAGCTGCCGGCGGATAATTTTATTGCGGCGCTAGAATTAGGCCCAGACAAGCGTTTGATGGAGTCTTTTCCGGGCCTGGATGTGGATAAAAATGGCTGGTTGCGCTGCAACTCGTTAACCGGTGAGACTAACCTGGTGGGTGTTTTTGCCGCAGGGGATAACACCAGTGAGCAGCACCTGGCCGCCTTTGCGATCGCCGAAGCGCTGCGGGTCGCCAGCCATATCGACCAGTACCTAAAGGTGTAAGAATTTCCAACTAAATAAAGAAGCGGGTTGCCCTACTGCTTTCGCCAGGCAACCCGCTTCTTTTCCCAGAGTTTCAGGTTTAGGATCGATTAATGCGCCCCGTTGGCGATCGCGGCATCAATCTCCTGGCGGCCTTCGTAAATTCCGACCACCTTGCCGTCTTTCATTTGGATCAGTTTATCGACGAATTTGCACATCCGCAGGTCGTGGGTGACCATGATGCCGGCCTTGTTCTGCTCGTGGATCAGGTCTGAATATAGCTGGGTGACCTGGAAGGCGCGTTCGGTGTCCAACGAAGCGGTTGGCTCATCCGCCAGGACCAGGCTGGGATTATGGATCAGAGACCGGGCGATTGCCACCCGCTGGCGCTGCCCGCCGGAAAGCTGGCTGGGCAGGTTTTTCAGGCGCTCCTTTAATCCCAGCCGTTCCAATAAGGCGATCGCCCGTTCGCGTTCAGTTTTATTCAAGCGGTTGTTCAGGCGCAACATCAGCTCAACGTTTTCTTGAACAGTCAGGTAAGGCACCAGGTTGTTCGACTGGAAGGTGAAGCCAATTCGCTCGTGGCGGAAGCGAACTCGATCATTTTCTTTCATTGTGCTGAGGTCATAACCGTCGATATGGATCTGGCCTTCGGTCGGCCTCAGCAGCGCTGCCAGGATCGCAAGCATGGTGGTCTTGCCCGACCCGCTAGGTCCGACCAGACCGACAAACTCGCCTTGCATCACCTGGAAGGTGACCTGGTCGGCGGCATAAACCTGGCTAGGTCCGCTGCCGTAAATTTTGGTGACCCGTTGGGCCTCAATCACCACGCTTTGGGCCACCTGGAAGTTCAATTCACTTAGCCTGGCATTCATCAAAGGATTTTCAATGGTCTGTAGAGGTATGTTTTTATTCATGAGGATCTTCCGCGTTTTGGTATGTTATTGATTGAGTCCCAGGGCGATCAACGGTTCAACCCGTACGGCCAGTCGTACAGAAACCAGCCCTCCGATCGGCCCAATCGCCAGCAATGCGGCAATGGCCAGGGCGACTGTCGAACCCGCAAATTGAACCGGCACACTGTCTGGAACACCGGCGGCCAGGCCCAGGGTCGCCAGCCCACCCAGGGTCACCCCAAAGGCGGTTACCAGGATGATTTGCCAGATGACTTCCCAGGCTACGCTCCGGTTGGCCACACCAATCGCCTTCAGCACGCCGATCTGGGGGATTTTTTGCAAGATTTGGATCTGGAAGAAGCCGCCAATGACCAGGATACCGATCAGTAAAACAAAGGCTTGTTGAGTCTGCAGAGTCGATTGCTGGGCAGAATAACCAGGCAGGGCTTTTATCGCGGTGCTAATGTCAGCAACCTCAACTTTATCCACCCGGCTTTCGATTAATGCGGCGATCTGGGTCTGCTGGGTGGGGTCTTCCAGCTTGATCGCGATCACATTGCTGGCCAGGGACGCCTGGCTTCCTGGTTGACCGGCCTGTGGACGGATTTCATCCCAGGTCTGATAAGGCAGGAAAATCGATGGAGCGTACTGGTATTCACGCGAGTCGGTAATTCCGATCACCCGCAGTTTGAAAAATTCTTCTTCAGTATTCTGAATGGTGCGCAGGGTGAAAATGCTGCCGATCCCCAGGCCGGCTTCCCGGGCGATGGTACGATCAATGACCACATCTGAGCCCCGGCTGCTGTTGATCGGGCTGCCAGCGACCACCGGCGGCGCGCCCGGGCGGTCCGGCTCAATGCCGATTAGCGAAGCATTCAAACCTTCTTCGTCGCCTGGCTGCAGGATCGTCCCGCTGGCAAAGCCTATCGGCCCGGCTGCCTGTATACCCGGGATGCGTGCCACGGCGTTCAGGTCTGAGCGGTCCAGGCGGCTGGAGATGGTCGAAAGTTCGGTATTAGCCTGGAAGACTAACAATTCCGCATCCAGTTTTTCCAGGTACTGGCGGTTAGCCTGCGCCAGGCCCTCGGCCAGCGCGGCGACGAACAGCACCAGGGTGGTGATCAGGGCAATCACCAGGGAAAAGAGGATAAATCGACCTTTATTTCGCCAGACTTCTTTGAAAGATAAAAAGAGCGACATTGTTTTCATCCATTCTAGGGTTAATCTCAACATTACACTACTTTACCAATAAAACCGCCAGATGTCAAGTATATGTTTATATATTGTACTTATTATTTATACATCTGGCTGGCGATAGACCAGCCAAACTGGTGGGAAAGCTTGCCGGAAACCGCTCTAGGGATGGGCGTGCTATAATCAATCCGCTATGCAAGCTTATTTCGCTGTTTCAGCACCGGGTTTGGAAGCCTTCGTGGCGCAAGAGTTGCTTCAGCTTGGCCTGGTGGAGCGTGCCACTCCTACCCCAGGCGGGGTAGAATTTTCTGGGGATCCGGGCGCGCTCTATCGGGCCAACCTATACCTGCGCACAGCCAGCCGGGTCTTGGCCCGCCTGGGAGATTTTCAGGCGATCGGTTTCAGTGAGTTGCGCAAACGAGCCGGTCGCCTGGAGTGGGAGCGTTACCTGAAGCCTGGCCAGCCAGTGGCGTTGCGCGTGACCTGTCATAAATCCCGCTTATATCACTCAGATGCTGTCGCCGAGCGGGTTGCCGCGGCGATCGGCGACCGCCTTGGGCAGCCTTCTCCGCAGCATCAACCGGATGACGACGCTTCCGGACCGTCGCCCCAGTTAGTGGTGGTGCGCCTGGCTTTCGACCACTGCACTATCAGCCTGGATTCTTCCGGCGAGCTGCTCCACCGGCGCGGCTACCGCCTGGCAACTGCCAAAGCGCCACTGCGCGAAACCCTGGCAGCCGGTCTGCTGCTTGCCTCTGGCTGGGATGGGATTTCCCCCTTGCTCGATCCCTTCTGTGGCTCGGGCACGATCCCGATCGAGGCAGCCAGCCTGGCGCTCGGTTTGCCGCCCGGCCGGCAGCGCCGCTTTGCGTTCATGGATTGGCCGGGCTTCGAGCAGGCAACCTGGCAGGCGCTCCTCGACCAAGCCGAACAGGCCAGCCAACGCCTGGCGCGGGCTAAGACCGGTAAGCTATGTTTGTTGGCTTCCGACCGGGATGCTGGTGCGATCAAGCTAGCCCAGGCCAACGCCGCCCGAGCCGGGGTCGCCGATTGGATCGAATTTTCCTGCCGGGCGGTCTCAGCCATCGAGCCGCCTGCCCAGCCTGGGTGGCTGGTGACCAACCCACCGTATGGCCTGCGCGTCAGCCCGGAGAAGGATTTGCGCAATCTGTATGCCCAGCTCGGCAACTTGCTGCGTGCTCGCTGCCCTGGTTGGCAGGTTGCTCTCTTGTCTAGTGACCGCCTCCTGCTCGGCCAGACCGGCCTACGCCTGGATACCAGCCTGGCCCTGGTTAATGGTGGGGTCCCGGTGCGCCTGGGACGCGGCAGGGTAGAACTACCTCCAACGAAAATTTGACAGTTTTTCTCGATTAACCTATACTTAATTCCATGATGGAAAAAGACTGGCCAAAATTGCTGCGTTTACTCAACGAGGAGCTGGGCTATTCGGTGCGGTACGCCCGCCAGACCCTCGGCTTTGAGCTGTTTACAGTTGACCTCTCCGCCTGGAAGCTGCGCCTGTCGAATTACACCCCGGTGATCTGGGTCAAATACAGCGACCTGGATAAC
>CAZAGA010000047.1:0-15572 GCA_964484335.1 uncultured Anaerolineaceae bacterium | reverse complement strand
TGAACCAAATTGGTTCGCTGACTGAGACAATTGAAGCGGTCGAGACCTGCCACCGAGCCGGCTGGCGGGCTGTTACCTCGCACCGCTCTGGCGAGACCGAGGACTCAACCATCGCCGATCTAGCGGTTGCGCTCAACATGGGCCAGATCAAGACCGGCGCCCCGGCGCGCTCTGACCGGGTAGCCAAGTTCAACCAGCTCCTGCGGATTGAGGAAGAACTGGGCGATACTGGGCGCTATGCGGGCTGGTCCGCCATCGGACGCTAATTAATCTGTCGTTGTTATGTAGTGGTCGAGCATAAACTCGACCACTACATAAATATAGCCAGGAGGGGTATGCGCGACGGGGGTGCGGTTTATCGAATTACAGACCTGGAAGAATCGGAACGACCACGCGAGCGCCTGGCAAGTCACGGCGCCCAGGCTTTGAGTGATGCTGAGTTGTTAGCCATCCTGCTTCGGGTAGGCGTGCAAGGGGAGAACGCGGTCCAGGTTGGGACGCGCCTGCTGAAAAATCTCAAGGGATTGACGGGCCTTCACCGGGCTACGTACGAAGAACTTATTGAAGAAGATGGAATTGGCCCGGCAAAGGCTGCTCAATTGAAAGCAGCGATCGAACTCGGGCGCCGGATCGCGATTGCTGCTCCCGAAGATCGGCAAGCCATCCACAGCCCAGGCGATGCAGCCAACCTGGTGCTGTATGAGATGAGCGCCCTGGAGCAAGAAGAGCTGTGGGTGCTTTTGCTGGATACCCGCAACCGGGTTTTGAATCGGGTGAAGGTTTATCGCGGCTCGGTTAACAACTCACAGGTGCGGGTCGGTGAGCTTTTCAAGGCTGCCATCCGTACCAACGCGGCGTCGATCATTGTCATCCACAACCACCCCAGCGGCGATCCAACTCCCAGCCCTGAAGATGTGAATGTAACCCGAGCGATTGTCACAGCAGGCAAGATGCTTGACATCGAAGTGCTCGATCACTTGATTGTTGGACAAGGAAGGTGGGTTTCTTTGAAAGAACGCGGCTTGGGTTTTGGTTAAGTAGAAGTCATCCGGACCTGGAAGCCGCGAAATTCACCTGTCCCCAGGCTCCAATCGGTGCGAACGCCGTTGACCTGAGCGGCGCGCGGCCCTCGGTAGAGTGCGTTTAATAGGCTATCTAAATCGACCCGGCTGCCTTCTACCAGGACTTCCACGCTGCCATCCCAGCGGTTGCGCACCCAGCCTTTCAGGCCCAGGCGGGCGGCCTGATCCTGCACAAAATAGCGAAAGCCGACGCCCTGGACTATACCCTCGACAATGGCATGTAAACGCAGCAACGATTCTTCTGCCATCACCTGCCTCCGGTTTTGCTGCTGGGAGACTTTGCCTGGGGCTTAGTAGTGCGCTGCCGGCGCATGCCGATCAGCAGGGCCAACGGCGGTAGCATCACCGCCGCCAAAATTACCAGCCAGGGCAGGATTTTTTGCAAGCTGCTCAGGAGCAGGTTTTCCCCCAGGCGCTCAGCCCGCCACTGCCGTTCAAGCTGCGCCAGGCTAACTCCCAGGGCGCTCTGCGCGCCGCGCTCGCAGCCAACCCCGCTGGCATATTGGTCGACCATCGCTTGCAGACCGTCTGCACCATACGTGGCATGCAAGTAGTTAATGAAAGAAGCTGACTGGGCGTAAGCGCGTAGCGCGGCAGAAGCTTCATTCGGAAAACCGCTGCACAGGCTGGAAATCGGTTGCAAGGTATTGTTTTGGTTGGCGTTGTCCAGGATCGACTGGTAATCTGGGTTTGGAAAAAGCTCGGCAAACGAAGCTAAACCCTCGCTTAACCAGGTTGGCAGTGAGTTGTAGCCTGGCCCGCTGGCTTCATACAGCAAAATATGCATCAGCTCGTGGGGCAAGCGCTGCTCAGTCAGAATCTTCTGGTCTGGCCCCGGTGGCAGGGTGACCACAATTACCCCCAAATCCGGATCGGCATGCCCGGCAATCCAATTTTGCCCGGACAGCAGCAGCGTTTCTTGCATCGCGGCTGAATTAGAATAGGCATAGATGTCGATTTGTTTCGGGCGCTCGACCGGCAGGATCGTCTCGATTCGCTCCAGGCCTGTTTGAGCGATTTCGAGTGTCTGTTGCCCAAATGCCAGATCACCATCCACCCAGTGGAAGGTAAATGGGCCAGACTGGGCAGTTTGCCAGGCAAAGCGGTCGTCAATATAGACCAGGCTCTGGCGGTCCGAAGTCAGGATTTGCCCTGACTTCAATCGGACTTCGAAAAAGTACTGCAGGGTGGAGAATGCGCGGATGGGATGCAGCGAAAGGTCAAGCCGGCAGTCTAGCAGATAGGTATTACCTTCCTGGACCGAAAATTGGACTGGCTCAAAGAAGCTGTTTGGGCTGGTTTTTTCCTGGTAGTACAGCAGGGCGTATTCAATCGGTTCGCTAGATTGCAGGTTGGCCTGGAAGCGGATCTGCCTGCCAAATTCGTAGCTGGCGCTAAGCGTGCTGATTGCCTGCTGCGCGCCAGCGGCCCCAGGCAGGGCGAGCGCCAGACAGATCACCAGCCAGATTCCGGCCAAAAAAGTGCGCTGCATTTAACCTCCCAGAAAGGCCAACAGCGGGGTCAGCGTAAAAATACTGAACAAAGTCGTCACCACAACTACCGCTGAGACAAAAGACGGTTCGGTATCGAATTGGGTTGCCAGGACGGTGTTCAGTACTGCCGCTGGCATAGCTGCTTCCAGTACTCCGGCCTGGCGAGCTGCACCTTGCAGGCCGAACAAGGCGCTCAGGCCCAACGCCAGGACGGGGCCGACCAACAAGCGTACCGCGCTAGCCGCGCTGAGTGGGAGTATTTTACCCTTCAATTGGATGGAATGGAATTGTACCCCGAGAAGAATCATTAAAGCCGGGATCGATGCGTCGCCCAGAGTCTTGGCAGTCCTTGCCAACGGAAGAGGCGTTTCCCAGCCGGTTTGCAAGATCAGAATCGCCAGAAGAACAGCGTAAAACGTGGGCAGCTTGAGTAAATTAATTAGGGAATTGCGCAGGCTGGTTTTTCCCAGTGAAGCAATTACCACCCCGGCGGTATTGACCATCACTGTATTTACCACAAATATTAGGCTGGCGAAAGCCAGGGCGGTTTCGCCGAAGGCAAATGAGATCACCGGCATCCCGTAATTACCGGCATTCATAAACATGCTGGTGATTACCACCGCCGCCAGCAGACTCCGTTCCAGCCGCAAGGCGCGCCCGGCCAGCCAGGCAAACAGACCCACTGAGCTGATGCAGGCTACCGCAAACAGCGTCATACGAGCGATATCGCTATTGCTTAATCGGGTGGTGGTCAACAGGTTGAAGACCAAACAGGGGCTGAAGACGTAGAATGTAACCGTTGAAAGCGTTCGAGGGTTGATTGGCTGCCAGCGAGCCAACAAATAACCTGCCCCGGCGGCCAGGAAAATCGGGAGCAGGTTATTGCTGAAGAGCCGCAGATAGTCGTTCAATCAGCGTAATCCTCTAAGTCATCCTCGTCTTCATCGTCTAGCCATTCATCCTCTTCATCAGAGAACTCATCCAGGTCTTCGTACTCGCCGAATTCGTCATCGGTGTCGTCCTCAAAAGCCTCTTCGAAATCTGCTTTGTATCCGGTTTCTGCCGGGTTTGGCCGGGCGGGCAGCGCATCGGGTAGGTCGAAAAGCGGCAGCAGGCCCATGTCCTCATTAAAAGTCAGGTTATCAATGGCAGATTCGATAAACTCGCGTTCATTGTCGTCTTCGGACTCCACCAATAGTTGCTCAAGTAGTTGGCGCACGCCCTCCCCCCCCAGTTGGGACAGCGACCAAATGCAGGCTGAGCGAGTCTGGTCGTCAGGGTCGTCGAGCAGCTCGACCAAGCGCGGCTGGACGGCGGTGATTTCCAATTCGCCCGCCGCACGGGCGGCCTCGGCGCGTACGACCGGGTGTTGGCTGTCCAGCGAATCCTGGACATACACTTTCCATTGCTGACTGGCCGAGCGCCCCATTGCAAACAGGGCGCTGGCGATCCAATCTTTTTGGTCGCTCTGGTAAGCTTTTTCAATCAGTGGCGGTACTTCGTCGCGGCTGGAAAAGCCAAGCGACTCGAGGGAGCTACGCCGTAATTCGGCATTCTCGCCGTTTTGGGCAAGCTTCAGCAGTTGTTTTTCGATCCGTTCCAAAAGTTCGGCAGGAATCTCTTCGATCTCTCCAAGGTAGACATAGCGCCCTAAGCCGCTGGCAGCAGCAGAACGCACGGCCAGGTCCGGGTCGTGCTCGGCCAGGTCGAGGAATTTTCGACCTAGTTGTGGATTTTCGTATTCCCATAGTGTGCGTAAGGCCGGCAGGCGTACCTGTGGATCGGTATCACGGAGCGCAAAAACAGCCAGGGATTCAAAGGAGAGCAGGGTATCATTGTCGCCGAGCTGTTCAATATCCTCAATTAGTGCCTTGCGCCGCCAACTCGGCACCTGAGGCCAAATCGCTTCCAGGCGCTTCAGGTCTTCAGGTTCCAGATCAGAAAGGCGGTAAAGAAAGCGTGGGTTAAAAGGCTGATCAGCTGCAAGCAGCGCTTCCAGCACATCCTGGAGCGGGATTTCAGAAGGGTTGGTTGGATTTGCCATACTTAAAATGGATCAAGGCAGTTGGATAGGGTTGATGAAATCCTGGACATTGACATAAATTAATACCAGCAGCAGGAAGGCGAATCCGAACAGGTTGAGCGCATTTTCGAAGCGCGCCGGGATCCGTCGCCGGAAGAGAATCTCAGGCAGGATCATTAAAATCCGGCCACCATCCAGGGCTGGGAAGGGCAGCAGGTTAATCACGCCCAGCGAGATTGAGATCAACATGAAGAACAACAGCGGATTGACTACCTGTTGGTAAATCTCAAACATCCCACGATAGCCGACCAACCGGCCCTCTTCGGGGCTGGCCTCACCCTGCGCCAGTCGCACCGGCAGGGTCAGGATGCCGCGGATATTTTCATAAGTAACGCTGATGCCCTGGTTGAAGGCCTCGCCGACCGAGATTGGCTCTGACGGGTTGGTCATCGCAATGCCCATCGCCCCTTCGCCAGGCGGCGGGTTAAGGCGCGGGGTCAGCTTGACAGTATAGCGCTGGTTGTTGCGCTCGTATACCAGGCTGATCTCACTGCCCAGCTTCTGGCTGACCAGGGTTTGCAACTTTTCCCGGCTATCGATCGGCGTGCCGTCAACTACGACGATCAGGTCGCCTTTTTGCAATCCGGCCTGCTCAGCTGGCGAGCCGGCTGCAACTGCTTCAAGGATCACCCGGCTGGTAACGGGCTTGCCCATGTTGTAGAATAGCACCGCTCCTAACAGAACACCGGCGACCAGATTGGTAAGTGGCCCGGCAAATAGCACCGCCAGTCGCACCCACGGGCTGGCTGCGGCCAGCCCGCCGGGAACATTTGGATCGTTTTCACCTTTTGGGCGGACGAATCCGCCAAGTGGGATAGCATTCAGGGTGAAATCGGTGTCCCATAGCCGGAATAGGCGTTTGATGCGCGGTGGGAAGCCCAGGCCGAATTCTTCTACTTCAACCTTAAGCGCGCGGGCGGCAACAAAATGTCCTAGTTCGTGGAGCACAATTAGCAGCACAATCCCCAGGATAAAGGTTAGGATTTCGGTAACAATCATCGTATCCACCATTCTCGTATATTAAACAACCTAACGGTTTTACAGCCTTCCGATTATATCCCCATTGGAAGGTTTCGTATAGCGAGGGCAAGCTTGCTGGCCAGCTTTCTAACAGATTTCTTACCTACACCAGCCGAGCCGGGCCACCGGGTCCAGCTCGTAAAACCTCCAGTACGCCGGGAATCTGGCGAATCCGTTCAGAAACCTGCCCGGCTATGCCTGCCGGGCAGAGCACATGCACATTTGGCCCGGCGTCGATCGTGTAGGCTGTTGACAGCCCGTCAGCGCGCCATTCTTTTACAGCCTGCATCAAGGCAATTGTGGCCGGCTGCCAGTACAGTAGCGGTGGTTGGGAGGTCATCATCACCGCATGCATCAGGTTGCTATCTAGTTCAATCACCTCAGCCAGTGATTCGAAATCGCGCTCCAGGATTGCCAGGCGGCAGATTTCCAACCGGCGCGGTGCATCGTCCACCCGAGCTACCTGCAGCAAACTGGTGTAGGCCAGGGCATGTCCCTCAGTGGATCCAGTTGGTTTGTGCTCCTGGCTGATGACTGCAATGCAATCAACCAGGTCCCAGTGCTCGGCCGAGGCGATGCTGACTGCAGCTGAATCTTCCGAGCAAGCTTCGACAATCCATTCGACATAACCGCCCGGTACTGAACGGCAGGCTGATCCCGAACCGGTGCGGGCCAACGCCGACAGCGCCCGCTCGCTCAAGGATAACCCGGCTGCCCGGCTGGCTGCCAGGCTGAGCGCAGCAAATGCGGAAGCGGATGAAGCGATTCCAGCGCCCATCGGGAAATTATTTGCGCTGTCCACCCGGGCAGAATAGGTCAGCCCGGCCATCTCCCGCACCCGGTCGAGGAACTCGATCACCCGTGCCAGGGCCAGCCCGGTCGCCGGCTCGCCGTTCAGGATGAGCTGATCAGCCTGCATCTCAGGGTCGAAGGCCACCGTGGTGCGCGTCTCAAGCCCGGCCAGGTTCATTGAGATCGAGCCATTCGCCGGGACGCGCGCTCGAGGGTTGCAATTCCCCCAGTACTTAATAAAGGCGATGTTCGGCGAAGCGACAGCAGTTGCGGAGTTTTTTGACATAGTGCCTCAGTTGTCTTTGGGTGATATCGGAGATAAGTTTACCATTATGCGGGTTGATTTCTTGGCGGATTGAGAACCAGTCACCTTCGGCTAGTCTAGATATTTCACCCAGCATTGGCTGTGGTTAACTTTTTTAAATCCAATTACCTGATAAAAGGGCAGATCCGAGCCAACATACCCAATGGTAGCTCCAAGCAAGCTGCAACGGCGGATCCCTTCCAACACAGCCGCTTTTCCCAACCCCAGGCGCCGATAACGCGGATCAACGGCGACGGGTTCTACATATGCATAACGGTTGGTGGGTTCAAAAAACATCCCACAAAAAGCGGCGAAATCTCCACCTGGGGCGGTAACAGCAATTTTAAGATCGCGGCGTGCTTTGGGGGTATCAAACATCTTCTGGCGGCTCTTCAGCTCCTCTTCGTTTATCGGAACGTCATCTCCGTGATCAAAGCCCTGCCAGAGTACCTGGTGAACTTTTACCCAGTTACACTCCTCGGCCAGGCTGGTCAGGTAGAAATCATCGGGGAGTTGGACGACGGGAAAAGGATCGGGGATATCGAAGCGATAAAGTGGACGTACACTCTGCGGATCTTCCTTATAGCCACGCCCCTTGACTAGGGTCAGGAAATCCAGGTTGGTTTCGTTGAGGTATGCGCATAAGTATCTGCGGCCAGACTCGCGCGAGATACCCCTTAGCTTGCTTTCGGCATAGTCGAGCATCGCCTCCCGTAAATAACCGTAGCTAGGATGAAATTGAAAAAAAGCCTCGCCGAGTCGAGATTCGTAATGGCACACCGCGACAATTTCTCTATCTTGCTCCCAAATCCCGATTTCGCCCAGGTTGGCTGTGTCCAAGGCGGGGTGATAGTGCATGTATTCCCAGGCTGGCTCCAGCCAGTTTCCGTCGGTGTTGCCAGGCCGGTAATATTTGATCAAAAATTCGCTAACCCTTTGATAATCTGGGTCATGTTGATATTGAGTGAAAGTGATTGCCATCGGTCTATCCTTAGGACTGAACCAGCATCGTTATCTTCATGATGAAGCCGGTAATGAAGCTGGGGCAAAGTGGATGAAAGCGATGTTCGGATTATAATCCTAACAGACCTGGCTTATGCCCCATCCTGGAGGAGTGTACTTTTTGAAAGGACAAAAAAATGGTTTCATACCACGAAGATACCTATGGACAGCGAATTGCAGGCGTTTATGACGCCTGGTATGCTGATTATGATCCTGCTGCGTTGACTACGCTTGAGCAGCTAGCTCAGGGCGGCCGAGCGCTCGAACTTGGCATCGGCACCGGCCGGATTGCGATCCCTCTTCACCAGGCAGGGGTAGCGGTTTCCGGTATCGACGCCTCGCCAGCCATGATCGCCAGGCTGCGCGCGAAAACGGGGGGCGAGGATATTCCGGTGACGATCGGAAATTTTGCTGATCTCGCTGTTGAAGGCCGTTATAAGCTCATCTACGTGCTGTTCAATACTTTCTTTGCCTTGCTGACTCAAGATGAGCAACTTCGCTGCTTTGAAAATGTGTCCCGTCATCTGGTGCCTGGTGGCAGCTTCCTGGTCGAGGCCTTTGTCCCCGATTTGAACCGTTTTGTCGATGGGCAAGCCTTTCGCACAGTGCATATTGGGGACCAAGAAGTGCGGGTAGATGCCACGCAGCACGACCCGCTGCTTCAGCTGATCATTAGCCAGCATATTGTTCTCACCGAGCAAGGTACGCAGTTTTACCCAGTTAAGCTCCGCTATGTCTGGCCCTCTGAGCTTGATTTGATGGCGCGCCTGGCTGGGCTGCAGCACAGCCATCGTTGGGGAGCCTGGGATCAGTCTGATTTTACGGTTAGTAGCAATCGGCATATCTCGGTTTACACGTTTACTGGTTAACCCTGCTTTCAGAGCTGGAGTCGTGCTTTACCATTGACAAATAGGTAAGGGTGCTATATAGTTAAGCTAATTAAACAATATAGGAGGCTTAATTAATGCCACCCCCTGATCCGCTTATTTCCATGCTTGCTGAATGGAGTGAAGTGTTCATGAGTAACTCCATGCGCAACTTTCTACGCTTCTCGAAAGAAAGTGGGTTGACCATGCCGCAGATTGGCGCGCTTTTCCGAATCTTTCACAAGGGCAACACCGCAGTCTCGGATGTTGGCGAAGAGTTGGGTGTTACCCGGGCTGCCGCCAGCCAGATGCTCGAGCGTTTAGTCCAACAGGGATTGATTCTGCGCAGCGAAGACCCGGTTGATCGCCGGATGAAGCAAATTGTCTTGACCGGCAAAGGCCGCCAGCTATTACAAGAGAGCATCCGCGCCCGCCAGAGCTGGTATGAACATCTGGCCAGCGCGCTCTCAGCAAGCGAGAAAGAGCAGGTAATGGCTGCTTTGAAGTTGTTAATCGAGCGCACCAACCAGCTAGATCCCGACATGTCCGGGAAATCATTCTAGCATCTGGGATATGGAGTTGTTACAACTATGCTGCGTTTGTTGAAATATCTAAAGCCCTATACGCCTTGGGTTTTATTCAGTATTGTTCTGCTGTTTGTCCAGGCTAATACCGATTTAGCCTTACCCGACTACATGTCTGACATTGTCAACGTTGGAATTCAGCAAGGCGGTGTGGAGAGCGCCCTGCCTGAAGCTATCCGCCAGTCGGTCCTGGAAAAACGCTTCCTATTAATAAATAAGGCTGACCAAGAAGCTGTCCTGGCAGCCTATACCCTTGTCAGCCAAGACTCGCCAAATTATCCGGAATTAATTGAAACTTACCCAGCCCTGGCTGAAGAACCGGTCTATATCTTGAATCCGGTTGATGAAACTATACGGAGCCGGCTTAGCTCGATCCTGGCCCGTCCGCTGCTGGTCGGAACTTTCCTGGATCAAATTGCCGCTGACCCTGCGCGCGCCGCCCTGCTTGGCAAGCAGATGGGTTTTGACCTATCCCGGCTTCCTGCAGGCAGCGACTTGTATTCCTTACTCGGCCGCCTGCCCGCTGCACAGCTCGCCCAAATAAACGCTGCCATCGACCGGCAGTTGGGAACGATGAATGAGAGGCTGATGGCCCAGGCGGCGGTTGAAACCATTAAAGCTGAATACCAGGCTCTGGGGATGGATACTGCCCGGATCCAATCTCGCTACATCTTCCGGACCGGACTACTGATGCTTTTGGTTACGGTGATTTCTGGTTTGAGCGCCATTGGGGTTGGCCTAATCTCGGCCCGCGTCGCTGCTGGCATGGCGCGCGATATCCGCCATGATCTATTCGAGCGTGTTGAGAGCTTCTCGGGGGCTGAGTTTGATCGCTTTTCGACTGCTTCGTTGATCACTCGTACCACCAATGATATTACCCAGGTCCAAATGGTGGTAATCATGGTCCTGCGAACGGTGTTCTATGCTCCGATCATCGGTGTTGGTGGGATTATCCGCGCCCTGAGTAAGACCACCTCAATGTGGTGGATTATTGCCTTGGCGGTGGTGATCCTTCTGGGCTTGATCTTGACTGTTTTTTCGATTGCCCTGCCCAAGTTCAAGAGCATTCAGAATCTGATTGATCGTCTTAACCTGGTTACGCGCGAAAACCTGACCGGTATGATGGTTATCCGGGCCTTCAACAACCAGTCTTTCGAAGAAAAACGCTTTGACCAGGCCAACCAGAACCTGACCGGCACCTTGTTATTCATCAACCGGGTTATGGTAGTGATGATGCCTGTAATGATGCTGGTGATGAATGGAACAATGCTGTTGATCATTTGGGTCGGTGCGCACGAGGTAGCCCAATCGCAAATGCAAGTTGGCGACATGATGGCTTTCATGCAGTATGCCATGCAGATCGTCTTTGCCTTCCTGATGCTGTCGATGATGTTCATCATCCTGCCGCGCGCGGCAGTCTCCGGCGAACGGATCGCCGATGTCCTGGGGACAGAGCCCTCAATCCTGGATTCAGACCAGCCCCGCCAGTTCCCAGAGCCGTTCCGAGGCGAGATCGAATTCCGGAATGTCAATTTCCGGTACCCCGGCGCAGAAGAAGATATCCTGCATGATATCAGCTTTACTGCCCTTCCCGGCCAGACCACGGCTTTTTTAGGCACCACCGGATCGGGAAAATCTACGATCGTCAGTTTGATCCCGCGCTTTTACGATGTTGCCGATGGCGCAGTATACATCGACGGCATGGACATCCGTACAGTTTCCCAGCATGACCTGCGCAATAAAATTGGCTACGTACCCCAGAAGAGCAGCCTGTTTTCGGGCACGATCGAGAGCAACTTGCTCTATGCCGATGAAGATGCCAGTGAAGAAGCGCTGCGCCAGGCAGTGGATATCGCCCAGGCCAGCGAGTTCATCTTCGCTCGCGAAGATGGCCTGCAAGCTGAGATCGCCCAGGGTGGCGCGAATGTATCCGGTGGCCAGAAGCAGCGCCTGGCAATCGCCCGCGCACTGGTCAAGCAGCCACCCATCTACATATTTGATGATAGCTTTTCGGCTCTCGATTACAAGACTGATTCCGCCTTGCGGAAGGCGTTGAAAGAGAAAACCGGCAACAGCACCATGCTGGTAGTAACCCAGCGGATTGCTACGATTAAAAATGCTGAACAAATCATTGTTCTAGATGAAGGTCGGATTGTTGGCAAGGGTACGCATCGGCAGTTGATGCAGGATTGCGAAGTCTATCGCGAGATCGCTCTATCGCAGTTGAGTAATGAGGAGCTATCATGACCACATCACGACCTAACCAACCTGCTGGACGCCGCCCGATGGGTGGCCCGATGGGGCATGGCCCAATGGGGATGGGCAAAGTTGAAAAACCGCGTGATTTTAAAGGCACTCTCCGCAAGCTGGTTCACTACTTGCGGCAGTACCAGCTGCTGATCCTGGTAGTCTGGTTGTTTGCCATCGCCTCGACCGTCTCGGCCATTATTGGGCCGAAAATCCTTGGCCAGGCGACCACAAAGCTCTTCGAAGGCGTGATGGCCCAAATTGCTGGCAGTGGTTCAATTGATTTCAACGCAATTGGCCGGATCTTGATCACGGTGCTGCTGCTTTACACACTTTCCTCACTGTTCAGCTTTGTCCAGGGTTGGATTATGTCGAACGTGGCGATGAATATCACTTATCGCTTCCGCCGAGATATCTCGCAAAAAATTAATCACATGCCGTTCAGGTACTTTGATGGCACCAACCATGGTGAGATCCTCTCTCGGATCACCAACGATGTGGATACCGTCAGCCAGACCCTTAACCAGAGCTTGACGCAGATCATCACTTCGGTGACGACCGTAATTGGCGTGCTGGTAATGATGATTACGATTAGCTGGCAGATGACCCTGGTCGCCCTGGCGATTTTGCCTCTGTCCTTCCTGGTGGTAGGTCTGATTATCGGCAAGTCTCAATTTTTCTTCAAGCAGCAACAGGATTATCTCGGTCATATCAACGGCCATGTCGAGGAAATCTATGGCAGTCACCGGGTGGTAAAAGCCTTTAACGGCGAGGCGAAAAGCATCCGGCGTTTCGACGAGATCAATACCGTTTTGTTCTCTTCCGCCTGGAAATCCCAATTTCTATCCGGCTTGATGTTCCCCATCATGAATATTGTTGGTAACCTGGGATATGTTGCCATCTGCATCCTGGGTGGTTACTTGACTGCTCGGGGCAGCATTGCGGTGGGCGATATCCAGGCCTTCATTCAATATGTGCGTTCCTTCACCCAGCCAATCACCCAGATCGCCAATATCTCCAACGTCCTTCAGCAAACGATCGCCTCTGCCGAACGGGTATTCGAGTTCCTGGCTGAGGCTGAAGAGGAACCTGAATCTGTTCAGCCGGTGGTGATCGATAATCTGCAAGGGCGAGTCGATTTCAAGAACGTACAGTTCGGCTACGCCCCTGAAAAAATCATTATCAATGATTTCTCCTTCTATGCCGAACCCGGCCAGCGAATCGCAATTGTCGGCCCGACTGGCGCAGGCAAAACTACCTTGGTCAAGTTGCTGATGCGCTTCTATGATGTCAATTTGGGGGCAATCCTGCTGGATGAACACAATGTCAAGGAATTCAAGCGCGGCGACTTACGCTGTATGTTTGGCATGGTGCTCCAGGACACCTGGTTGTTCAATGGTACGATCATGGAGAATATTCGTTACGGGCGCTCGAATGCTACAGATGAGGAAGTCATTGCGGCAGCCAGGGCCGCCCATGTTGATCACTTTATCCGTACCCTGCCGGAAGGCTATCAGTATGTGATTAACGAGGAAACCACGAACATTTCCCAGGGTCAGATGCAGCTCCTGACCATTGCACGCGCCATCCTGGCTGACCCAAACCTGCTGATCCTGGATGAGGCGACCAGCTCGGTCGATACGCATACCGAAGGGCTGATCCAGAAAGCCATGGCGGAATTGATGAAAGGTCGCACCAGCTTCATCATTGCCCATCGTCTATCCACCATCCGGGATGCGGACTGGATCCTGGTAATGAATAACGGTGATATTGTTGAGCAGGGCCGGCACGAAAAGCTGCTTCAGCGGGGTGGTTTCTATGCCGAGCTGTACAACAGCCAGTTCGAACAGGCTTTACTCGGCGCATAAGGCGACAGATACCCTTGCTCTCGGCGCTCTACCGCCAGCTAATCCGACAAACCCAGGCCTGGGCGCTGGGCGGCGGTTTTGATTCCCAACACGCCGCCGACCTGCGCCGCCAGGCTATCCTGGCTAACCATGTTCATTACCTGGAGTGCATCCCGGTCTACCAGCGTTTTGCCCAGGAAGAAGGCGTTGGGCCGGAGACTAGCATTGAGATGCTCCAGGATCGGCTGATGCTCCCGGACGAGATCTTCAAGAGCTACAACCAGGCCTGGTTGGATGAAGGGGATTACACCCACATGAATACCTGGCTGAGTGAGATCTTTCATCGTCCGGTCGGGGTTGACATGGCTGGTGTTAACTCGATTGACGCCTGGATCGAGCGCCTGGACCAGCAGGGTCTGCGCCTGGTGTACAGCTCTGGCACCTCGGGCAACTTTTCTTTTGTCCCGCGCGACCGGGAGAACTGGAACCTGTTCACCACCGCCAGTCGAGGCACGCTCGCCCCGCTTCTGGCCCGGCGTGGGGCTGGTGCCTGGTGGCAGCGCCGCCTGATTCCACCTGCCGTCCGACTGCTCTCCCCTGAGCGCTTTGCAGCCTGATCCAGCGCCTGGGCGTCCGGGATTATGCTGCTTATTTCCTGGATTTTGCCCAAGGTCACACTGGCAACCAGATCTTGTCTAGGGAACTGGCCGGGCTATTTCAGACGACTGGTTATCTTTACGAGACGCAGTTTTCGCCAGCGACCTTGCGTTTGCTGGCGCGCGGCCCGAAAAATGCTGCTGAGCAGGCTCAACTGGACCAGCTTCAAGAGCTGGTGGGGCCGCGCCAGGCCGAGCAGCAGGCGAACCTGTTCGATCGCCTGCGCCGTTCCGTTGCAGCCGGGCAGAAAATCTTCATTTTTGGCGCTACCCGGCAGTATAAGGAATTCTGCAAGTTTATCCTCGAGCACAGTCAGGGACTGCGTTTTAAAACCGGCAGCCTGGTCGTCTTTGGCGGTGGCTGGAAATCTTTTCACGGCGAGCAGATCAGCCGCGAGGAGTTGCTCCGTCTGATCACCGAGGCGTTTGGCCTGCCGCTCGATCGCATCCTGGAAGGTTATTCGATGACCGAGATTAATGCCTTCATGTTGCGCTGCCAGGCCGGCCGCTTTCACATCCCCCCGACGGTTGAGCCGGTGATTTTTGATGCCGAGCTAGCGCCAGTGCATGGCCCGGAATTGCACGGTATTTTTGGTTTCATGGATACGCTGGCGCGTGCCTATCCAGGCTTTGTCATCAGCGGCGATGAAGTCCAATACCTGGCTGACGGCTGTCCATGCGGCCTGGCCGGGCCGGCGCTGACGGAGGTCGGCCGGGCGCGTGCCCGGGAAATCAAAGGCTGCGGCGGAATCATGGCTTCGTTAAAAGCATAAGGGCTAAATCAAATGGAAAGCTTATGCGAGCAACACAGCCTGTTCACGGATCAAGATAGCTTGATCCGGGTTCCTTTCTTGATAAAAGGCTGCCTGGTTCTGCCACCCGAAATTGACCGCAGGCAGGTTGAGAACGCCTTTACTGGGCTGCCGCTGGAAGCCAACCATGTCCGCCTTCCAGGCGCCCAGGCGCTGCGCCAGCCGCTGATTGACCCGGTCGACTTGCAGCCGTCGGGTGACTACCAGTACCTACTCATGCCGGCGCTGCACCCGGCCGAGCTGATTGAAACGGATATTGACCGCCTGCTGGTCGGGCCTTATTCCTTGAGCGTCACTGATCTGCTCGAATACCTTTCTTTGATCGCTCGCCAGCTTCAGAGCCATTGGACCACGGTTGAGCGGGTGCGCGACCTCAGCGCCCGCTTCAGTATGCTTCCACGCGCTTACCTGGCTGGTGCATTTGCCACCCTGCTGAGCGACCTGGACCCGGCTGCAGCGCTGAGCATGATCGATCGTGAGTTATCAGCTTGGGGGCTGCCGGGCAGTCGTTTTCTAGAAGGTTGGGTCGAAGTGCCTGGCGAGGCGCTGCCCGGCCTGGCACCGCTCCTGGCCCTGGGCCTGCCTGGCGCCGCTCTCCATCCCCCCCACCCAATGGCCAGGACCTTGATCCGCGCCATGCCTACCCGCCAGCTTCACATCACTGCCGGCAACGTACCTCAAGCGCCGCTGATTTCAGCGCTGCGCCTGATCCTGACCAAATCGGCTGGGGTGATCAAGCTCCCTGCGGAAGCCAGCCTGCCCGGTTCACTGCTGGCCCTGGCGG
>CAZAGA010000046.1:3567-15865 GCA_964484335.1 uncultured Anaerolineaceae bacterium | reverse complement strand
GATTCACCCGGTATGGCTCGCCCACATCTAGATCATTGGTCTCAGCCTGCCACGGTGCCAGGATAGTGAATTCGATGCCATGCTCAGCCAGAATCTGCAGGGTCTCGGTATCCACTGCAGTCTCGGGCAGCCACATCCCCTGTGGTTTTCGCCCAAAACGAACCTTGAAATCCGCAATACCCCATCCCACCTGGGTAACCTTATCACGCCGGTTTGCCAGTGGCAGGATGGTGTGATTGTAGGATTGAGCGATTGCATTGCCTACCCCATACAGTAAAACATTGCGGCGATCCTGCGCCACAATGTTTTGAAAAGTCTCCGGGTTGGATTGTTCCATCCAACTGGCCAGCGTCGGCCCAATATTAAAGCTGATCTGCTCAAAGTTATGCAGATCAGCATTGGGACGGTAACATTCCGCATGAATTCGCTCGTTCCAATTTTTATAGGGAGATGCACCAATTTCGTTAGGGATATGGCCGGAGAAAGGATCTTCGCGCGGAGGCTGGTAAAAATGAGCGTGAATGCTGAGATACCGAAGCGGCATAGAAAATCGCGGCGCCTTAATATTAAGATAAGATGAATTACTAGGGAAATTATAACGGATAACCAGCGACCTTTTAGCCGAAAAACATTTCGAATTCCGGTTAAAATCATGGAGCTTAGCAAACCTCGGGTTATTTCCTTAGTTTGTCTGCCAAATAGAATAGTTCGTGTAAAATAAAGTTATCTTGGAGAGGAGGATAATATGAAAACGCGCGCTGTAATTTTAGCAGGCGGAGAAGGCTCTCGTCTGGGCACCCTGACTGCCAAGCGGACCAAACCAGCAGTCCCTTTTGCTGGGAAATATCGGATTATCGACTTTACCCTCTCGAACTGTGTCAACTCCAATATTTTCGATGTCATGATCCTGGTCCAATACCGGCCGCATTCCCTGATCGAACACATCGGCGCCGGTGGTCCCTGGGACCTCAACCGGGATTTTACCGGCGGCGTGCGCATGTTTACCCCTTATAAAGCACGCGGCTCATCGGACTGGTACCTGGGAACTGCCGACGCTGTTCAGCAAAATTTCCTGTTTATCAAGCGCGGCAATCCAGATCATGTCCTGATCTTATCCGGTGATCATATTTACACCATGAATTATGATGCTATGGTTGATTTCCACGAAGCCAACCAGGCGGATGTGACCATCGCAACCATCGAAGTGCCGATCTCTGAGGCCTCGCGATTCGGGATCCTCGGTTTTGATGCGAGTTATCGAGTCACTTCGTTTGTTGAAAAGCCGACTAACCCGCCCTCGAATCGGGCCAACATGGGTGTTTATCTCTTCAACTTGAAAGTACTTGACCTGACCTTGTGGGAAGATCACCTGCGCAACGACTCCAGCCATGATTTCGGCAAAAATATCCTGCCACACCTGGTCAGCGAAGGAAAGCGCGTTTTTGCCTATCCCTATGATGGCTATTGGGTAGACGTGGGAACAGTCAATTCTTACTGGCAGGCCCATATGGACCTGCTGCTCGACCCGCCTCCAATCAACCTGAATGATCGTGACTGGATCACTCACACGCGTACCGAAGAGCGCCCACCAGTGCGCGTCGCTCGCAGCGCAAAAATCATCGACAGTATGATCAGCGATGGTTGCATCATCTCCGCGGGGGCACAGGTCGAAAACAGTGTCCTCTCCCCAGGTGTTTTCATCGGTCCAGGCGCTGTGGTGCGCCAATCCATCTTGCTGACCGATTGCGCCGTTCACAGCGGCGCTACAGTAGCGCGCGCCATTCTGGATAAAAAAGTACAGATCCATGATAACGCCCAGGTGGGCGGTCTCCAGGAGGATGGAGAGCCGTTACTGACCATGATTGGCAAAAGTAGCATGGTACCGGCTGATGTAGTAATCGAAGCTGGAGCGGTAATTGGCACGGATGTGGTTGCCAGCGACTACCCAACCAAGCTTGTCCGAGGAAAAGATTACATTCAAACCAAGAGGAAACCCAATGAAATTTAAACGATCTTCTGGCATCTTACTCCATCCCACCAGCCTGCCCGGGGAATACGGGATTGGCGACCTGGGACCGCAGGCTTACCGCTGGATTGATTTCCTGTCAGCCTGTGGTTGCTCGCTCTGGCAAGTGCTCCCACTCGGTCCAACCGGCTACGGCGACTCACCCTATCAGTGCTTCTCTGCTTATGCCGGCAATCCCTACCTGGTCAGCCCAGAAGCTCTCCTGGCCGAAAAGTTGCTCTTTCCAGACGACTTAATCGACCGCCCATCCTTTCCGTCAGGTCGTGTTGATTTTGGCGCCTTGATTCCCTGGAAACTGAATCTGTTGGAGCGCGCTTTTGACCGCTACCAGGCCTCTCCGCCTCCGGGTTTGCAGACTGAATTAACCGCTTTCCGAAACACCCATGCCTCCTGGTTGGAAGATTTTGCCTTATTCATGACCTTGAAAGAATTCCATGGTGGGAGCCCCTGGGTCACCTGGGAGCCAGCGCTGCGCGACCGCCAGCCCGAGGCATTGGCAGCCGCGCGCCAACAGCTTGCTACCGGCATTGATCGCCAGGTCTTCCGCCAGTTCCTATTCTTCCGCCAGTGGGAGAAGCTCCGCCGCTACGTTCATTCTAAAGGCATCCAGATTATCGGCGATATCCCGATCTTTGTCGCTCACGACAGCGCAGATGTTTGGGCCAATCCTGAGTTGTTCTTCCTGACAAAAACCGGCCAACCAAAAGTAGTGGCTGGGGTGCCGCCGGATTATTACTCTGCCACCGGCCAGTTGTGGGGCAATCCCCTCTACCGCTGGAAATACCACCGACAGACCGGCTTTAGCTGGTGGATTAAGCGCATGCAGGCTGTGCTCAAGCTGGTCGATATTATTCGCCTGGATCATTTCCGCGGCTTTGCCGGCTATTGGCAAGTGCCCGGAAAGGCCAAAACAGCCGAGAATGGCCATTGGGTCAAAGCGCCAGGCAAGGCTTTCCTGGCGGCCGTTAAGGCTGCCCTGGGCGACCTGCCCTTGATTGCTGAAGACCTGGGGGTGATCACGCCCGATGTGGAAGATCTGCGCGACTCCTTCAACCTGCCGGGGATGAAAGTTGTCCAATTTGCCTGGTGGTCGACCCCAAGCGATACCTTCATGCCCCACAACCATATACCGAACTGTGTGGTTTATACCGGCACACACGATAACGATACTGCGCGTGGCTGGTACCAGCGGGTCAGCGAGGAAGAACGTAGCTTCTACCGGCGCTACCAGGGACGTGACGGCAGCGATGTCGCCTGGGATTTGATCCGCACCGCCTGGCGCTCAGTAGGTATTATGGCGCTAGCGCCTATGCAGGACTTCCTCGATCTAGGAAATGAAGCTCGGATGAACTATCCCGGCAACCCAAGTGGCAACTGGTCCTGGCGCATGCCGGACGGTGCCCTGACCGAAGCGCTCAAGAACCGGATCAGGGAATTCAATTACCTGTACGACCGGAAATAATCACAACCCCAGAACGAGCCAGGGGCGCATTCTGCGCCCCTGGCTCGTTCTTATTTTAGCGAGTAGGTTTATTACTCACTGACTTGCTCTTCCCGCACCTGGCGCGCCCGATTCGGGGCTGCGCGCAGCAACTCGCTATGCGAGACCCGGTTCACGCGCCGGCAGTGCGGGCAGGTCGCATTGTAATGGCCTAAATGCTCTCTTTCCAATTCATCCAGAATATCCAGGATGACATCTTTGGTCAGTGCATAAGGCCGGTGACAGTGTGAACAGCGAATTTGCATCGTGCACCTCCAGGGATCAACTTCATTATAACCCCAATCCAGACAGTCCGAGTTATAATTTGGCCATGAGCAACTTTTATACCCGTAGCGGCGATGATGGCTATACCGGTTTCCTGGGCGAAGGTCGCCCGCCAAAATACCATCCTCGGATCGAGGCTGTCGGCGCCTTGGACGAGGCGACTGCCGCAATGGGCCTGGCCCGTGCCTCCAGCCAGGCTGCCCTAAGCCGTAACGTTCTGCTGTCGGCCCAGCGTGACCTGTATGGCCTGATGGCTGAGGTCGCCGCCACACCTGAAAACGCAGCTGCCTTTCGAACCATTACCTCAGCGCGCGTGACCTGGCTGGAAACGCAAACCGATGAAATTAGTGGCCAGGTCGCAATGCCCAAAGATTTTATTGTTCCGGGAGATTCAGCCGCCGGCGCCGCACTAGCACTGGCGCGCACCATCATCCGCCGGGCAGAACGGCGAGTAGCCTACCTGATCCACCATAGCGAACTGGAAAATCTTGAGCTGCTCCACTACTTGAACCGGCTATCCTCGTTATGCTTCGTTTTAGAACTGTTGGAAAATCAAACCAGCGGGAAAACAACCCCCACCTTGGCCAAACAGACGGATTAAAAGCCGGGGCTGTCCAAATAGAGCAATTGGACAGCCCCGGCTTTTTCGCTTAATTTCCGCTCGCAGCCAGCGCTGCCTCGATCTCTTTTTGGAAAGTTGCGTACGGTTGAGCGCCAACGATCAGCTTCCCATTGATGACAAAAGATGGTGTACCAGTCACCCCGGCTGCCAGGCCATCGGCTTTATCCTGCTGGATTTTATCGCCATACTTATGGCTTTCCATGCATTCATTGAACTTCGCTACATCCAATCCGATTGCCTCAGCCATCTTCTCCAGGCGAACCCGGGCAAAATACCCTTCATCTTCGCCTAGCGCATTCGCAAACAAGATATCTTTATATTCCCAGAACTGCCCCTGGTCCGAGGCGCAGTAAGCTGCCTCGGCGGCATCCCCTGACTCAGTCCCGCCCAGGCCGATATTCTGGCTGACAAAATTACCCATGCTGCGAAAAGTAAAATAGACTTTACCGGTTGCCACAAAGTTGTCAATAATCCCTTGCTCTGTCGTATCCGAAAACTGTTTACAGAAGGGGCACTGGAAGTCTGAATACTCGATGATCTTCACCGGCGCGTTCGGGTCGCCCATGCTACTACCCTGGGTTTGCGGGCGTTCCTTGGGTGTGACCTTGATAATTTCACCTTCGGCCACTTTGCCTTTCGACCCGCTGGCCAATTGGTTAATCGCATAAATCCCTACACCGAGAAGGATCACGCTCAGACCAATGTAAAGAATCAGGCGCAGCCGTTTTTGGCGCTCGCGCTTTTGCCGTTCTTCACGTTGCGCCTGCCGCTTCGATTCAGATTGGCGTAATTGTTTTGGACTCATGTGCACTCCTGAAATTAAAATAAATTACTCGAATGAGGGCAAATTTTCTCATGATTAATCGCCTTTGTCCAGAGAGAAAGGGTGACTGTTAAGGATTACTTAGCTTTAACGCAGGGAATAAACAAACAGCGGATATTCCTCCCCCGTGCGGTAAAAGCCAACTTTTTGATAGAGTTGTAAGGAAGTCGAATTATCCTTCTGGGTATTGACGGTAATCCGCTGTGCGCTACGCCGGCGAAATTGCAGCAGCAAATCTTGAACCAATGCCAGCCCGATTCCCTGACCTTGGTATCCGGGCAGCACGGCCAGGCGAGCCAGGTGACCACCAACCGGCGTGGCAGTGCTGATCTGGTAGCCAACCATCTGTCCCGCGAATTCGGCCACGGTTGCCACTGCTGCCTGGCGGTAAGCCAAACTCAACCCCACCTGCGAGTTTTGCCAGATTTTCGAAAACGCTGCCTCGTCCACCGCCTCAACCAGAGCGATATCATCCAGGTTCATCGGTCGGATCACCAGTTCTGGTGAGGACTGGAATGGGGCAATTTCAGCGCCATCCCAGTTCAGCATGACAACCCGGTTCTCCTCTACAAAGCCCCGCTTTTCGAGCAGATCCACAAACCATGGCCATAAAGCCAGTGCTGCAACCCAACGCGTCTCTTCCAAAGTCTTGAATTGTTCCAGGGTCTCCGCCCAAAGTAAATCCCAGGCTCGTTCGACTGAGAGGGCGTGGGCGGAAGCAAACAAGCGAACCCAAGCCACCTGACGTGGATCAGGCGGGCAGGCCAGCGCTGCCAACAAGCTTTTATGTTGTTCCAGCACCAGATAAGGCGGCGAGCCGATCCACTCCAAAGGCGTGCGCCAATCGAGATGGCGGTGGACATGAATCTCAAAATGGATCAAGTTTGCCAATTGTTGGCGATCTTCTAGCCGTGCATTGCGGATGGTGATTGGGGGTCTGAAGATGTTCATACCTTGCACTTGTAAGATTCGATCGTGATCACCCTTTGAAGCGGGTTATTCATAGATTAGAATAGATACTACAGGGTTACCTGTTGAAAAGATCATCTCGGCATTCTTTCCACCGGAGGCGCAACTGTGCAAATTTGTTCTCAATGCCAGTCCAGTAATCTTGATACGGCCACTCACTGCAAAAACTGCCAGGCAGACTTGAGTCAATGGTCACAGCATGCCATTTTACTCAAAGAACTGCAGGATAACCCACGCGTCAGCCACATCCGGATTTCAGTTTCCGGCGATTGCTGCCCGGCCTGCGCAGAAGCAGAAGGGGCTTATGCCAAGCTAGAAGTTCCCTATCTGCCGATCGAGGGCTGCTCACACAACCTGGGCTGTCGTTGCTTTTACATGCCCATCTTGAGCGAGCTGTTCCCCTGAGATCCGCAATTACCTTCCAGCCATTTTCCGACCAGGCTTAACGCCTGCGCACGGCTGCTCACTTGCCCGGTTGCCTGGGCTTCTCGAATCATCTCCAGCAACTGCCCAATCAGCGGGCCAGGTTCCAGGTCAAACACCTGGATTAAGTCATTTCCATCCACTAACCGAATTGGAGCAACAGTTTGTTCAGGATGCTCCCACCAGGCCACTAATAAAGCCCGTACTACGGACAGGTGCCTAGCCCAGGTTTCACGAGGCAAGGTCGGCCCGTAGGTGGCCAGGCTGTCTGACAGTGAAAGCAGGCTGACATCCACGCCGGCTGGCCCAGTCGCCCGGAAATAACGATAAATCGCCCGCCGCGAGGGGGTACCCCCTGCCTGGGCCAGCAACATCGGGCGCATATGCTGGCGCACGATCATCGCCAGGCGATCCACTTCGTCATTGCTCAGGCGTAGCCAGCGAGCCCGCTCAATCGCCAAGCCAGACCCCATTTCTTCATGCTCAAAAAAACGGATCCGTCCCGTCTCCTCAGTCCGGCGCGCCCCCGGCTTGCCCACATCGTGATACAGGCCAGCCAGGAATAATAGGCCGCGCAACGACCGATCAGGGTTCAGACTGGTCGCCAGGTGCTCGCCCAAGGGTTGGCGAAACCGGCCTAGTTGGACAGAGACAAAACCCAATCCCCAATTGGCTGCCTTTTCTTGATCATATTGAACAGCCAGCACTTCCAGCACCTGCTCCAACCAGCCCAGCAATTCCAGGGTATGGGTCCACACATCCGAAATATGCGGTGCTGATTGGACAACCCCCTTTAAATCAACCACTTCGGGTAGAACCGGTTCCAAGGCCCCCAGCATATCCAACAGGCGGATCGCAGTTGCGGGTTGAGGGCCTTCTAGAATCCGGAATAATTCGTCCCGCAAGCGTTCAGGTGAGACGCCAGCCAGGTGCGAGGCCGCCTGGCGAACTTGGCGAGTGGTCTCAGGGTGGATCTTAAAGTTATATGCAGTTGCCAGGCGGATGGCGCGAATCACCCGCACGGGATCATCTGCCAGGGCAGATTCTGAACAGGCCCGTAGCACCCTGGCGCGTAAATCCTGGGCTCCGCCAAGCGGATCAACCAGAATGGGCTCTGGCGTAAGCGGCAGCGCCATTGCATTCACCGTAAAATCGCGCCCGCGCAAATCGCTTTCCAGGTCTGGGCCGCGCAGCGCAGCAAAATCCAGCTTGATCCGCCGCTGGTCCGGCAGGGTTAAAACCAGGCGGGCCATTTGGCGCTCGGCATCCAGTGGAAAATAGGCCGCATCCAAACGGTTGGCAGCCTGCCGGGCGATTCCCAAAACATCGCCCGGCAGGACAAAATCCAGGTCGTGCAACTCCCGCTCCAACAACAGGTCACGCACCGAGCCGCCGACCAGGTATACCGGCAGTTCAGCAGGCAACGCTGTACGCACCTTCACAAGTAATTCAGCATGGGGTTGCGAGAAACCGATCAAGAGCTTATTTAACTTCCCCTTGCTTTTATTTAGTGCCCTTCTGGATGGTAACGGTCAAGGTCTACCGTCGCAATGAAAGGCAGGTTACGGTAATATTCGTCGATATCCAGGCCATACCCAAAGACAAACTTATTTGGGATGGTAAAGCCGCGGTAATGGATCGGGACTTCGACCTCCCGACGTTCCGGCTTATCCAACAGCGTGCAGACCTTCAGGCTTAGCGGCTTGCGGGTCTCCAAAAACCCCAACACAGAAGCAATGGTGTAGCCGCTATCCACGATATCTTCAACCAACAATACATGCCGGTTATGAATATCCTGGGTAAGGTCCATGGTGATCCGCACCTGCCCGGTCGATTGGCGGGAAGTGCCATAGGATGAGACCGCCATAAAGTCCATCGTGTTGGGGATAGTGATGTGGCGCACCAGGTCAGTGAGAAACATCACCCCGCCGCGCAAGATACAGATCAGGTGAACGCCCAAGCCAGCGTAATCACGGCTGATCTCAGCCCCTAATTCGGTAATCCGCGCCTGGAGTTGTCCCTCAGGCACCAGGATTTCGTCCAGGTATTCGTGATAGTCTTGCATGCCTCCAGCCCTCCTAAGATCATTTCTCGCGATGTGGAACCTGATGGTGTTTCCGACAGCGCGCTTCATACAACTCTGACGCGCCCACAATCACTACCGGATCTTCGTAATAAGCCGGCTGGCCGTTGACCAGGCGCTGGGTGCGGCTGGCCGACTCGCCGCACACCATGCAAATCGCATGCAGCTTATCCACCACTTCTGCCTTGGCCATCAACTCCGGCATGGGCCCAAACGGCTCGCCCCGAAAATCGGTGTCCAGGCCAGCCACGATCACTCGCAGGCCTCGATCAGCCAGAGTTTGTGCAATCGCGATAATTTCAGGATCGAAGAATTGGGCCTCATCGATCGCCACAACCGTGCTATCGGGCTGCAAATGGGTCAGGATCTCCGAGACATGCTGGATCGGCAGGGCATCGAATTCCCCGCCGGCATGTGATTTCACCTTCTCGATCGAATACCGGTTATCAATCGCCGGTTTGAAAACTTGCACCTTCTGCCGGGCAATCGTCGCCCGGCGTAACCGGCGGATCAACTCATCTGTCTTGCCACAAAACATCGACCCGGTAATAACTTCTAACGAACCCGTATGGTGTTTCATGCACGCTCCTTAAGCACCCGGAGATATTACCGGTTATTTTACCGCACGAAACCAGGGATTACGGAAAATCGACCTTTTTACTTCTGGTCTGGCATCCCAGAAAATGAAGTCCCCGCTTTACCATTTCCTATGCCACAGATGGTGGACCCGCGAAGCGCCATCAACATCTGTGGCAGAATTAAAAAAAACGAGTTGTCCGAACGCGTTCGGACAACTCGTTTTTATGAGCAGTTAATAGTCTAGACGACGATCTCGTCCGCAGCTTCGGGAAGCTGGTAACCGAGCTGGCGCAGGCGCTTCTTTAGATCAGCCAATCCTTTGCGACCAAAGCCCTCAATATTCAGCAGGCCAGTCTCTCCAGTAGCCAGGCGATCCAGTGCCTGACCAACCGTAGTCACGCCAGCCTTCGCCAGAACATCCGTGGCGCGCGTGCCCAGGTTCAGCTCAGTAATTGGGCGCTCAAGCGAAGTTCGAGCAGCTTCGCGGCTTTCCTTATCCTGGACATACTGCTGGCGAACTTGCAGCTTCTTATAGAAGCGGTCGACTTGACCTTCAGTGTCAACGATACGCTGTTCGCCGGTATAGAAAGGATGGCATTTCGAGCACACATCCGTGTGAATAACCTTCTTCGTCGAGCCGGTCTTCCAGGTGTTGCCACAGGCGCAGATCACGGTCGCTTCTTCAAAATAATTCGGGTGAATACCTTGCTTCATGTTGGTTTCCTTTCAGCACGAGCCGTGGATAATTACCACCCACGGGCATGCCTGAATCCTGGCTACGCAGCTGCGCTCCCAGGGTATGTTTTCCGATGACTACGCCGCAGCTTCTGCGGGTGCAGTTTCAGCCGGAACAGCTTCTGGGATCACGCTGACGCGCTTACGATCATCGCGAATCGTTTCGTACAACACAACCCCATCGACCGTCGCGAACAAGGTGAAATCCTTGCCCACGCCAACGTTCTTGCCCGGTTTGATGTGTGTACCATGCTGGCGAACCAGGATGTTTCCGGAAAGGACGCGCTCACCGCTGAACACCTTCACGCCCAAGCGCTGACCATGACTGTCACGACCATTGCGGCTGGAGCCGCCGCCCTTCTTGTGTGCCATAACTTCCTACCCTTCTCCATTCAAAACGATGGCGTTGACCTGTAAACGGGTGTATTTCTGGCGGTGACCGGTTTTCGTCCGGATGCGCTTCTTGGGCTTATAGCGAAAGACAATCACTTTCGGACCCTTCACCTGTTCCAGTACGGTCGCCTGGACCGCTGCGCCCGCTACCAGCGGAGCACCTACCATAATCTGATCGCCATCGTGGATCAACAGAACCCGCTCCAGGTCAAACTGGTCGCCAGGTTCCGCTTCGAAATAATCCACGTCAATCGTGGCGCCTTCGACGGCTTTATATTGCTTGCTGCCGTCTTCGACAATCGCGTACTTCATAAGCTTTCCTCCAAGCTTCACTTCACCACACACACCGCGCTCATCCCGAGCCATTCACCGGTGGGTCCGCCGTTGTGCGGGGAAGTTGGGGATAATGGCCTGTTCGCAACAGGCAGACAAGTACCAGCCCCAGCAAGAGCTGCCGGGGCAGGCGAAGCAGTATTATAGTAGCCTCTCCCTGAATCGTCAAGCGATTCAAAAACAATTCTGTAAACACCGCTTCAGGCTATAATAACAACCCAGTTAATAAACATTTGGAGTATCTATGCTTCCACAAACCGGTTCCCCCCACCCTCCCTACTTGGACCCTAATCTACCGCTCAACCAACGCATCCAGGATCTGCTGTCTCAAATGACCCTGGCAGAAAAAATCAGCCAGATGACCAATAGCGCCGCGGCTATACCCCGCCTGGGCATTCCTGCCTACGACTACTGGAACGAAGGCCTGCACGGCGTCGCGCGCAACGGGCAGGCCACCGTCTTTCCCCAAGCGATTGGGCTGGCAGCCACCTGGGATCCAGAATTGATCCGGCAGATTGGTGCAGCTATCGGCGATGAGACGCGCGCGAAATATCACGCTGCCCTGGACAAGAACGGGTCCACGCTACGTTACCAGGGGCTCACTTTATGGTCGCCGAACATCAATATTTTCCGCGATCCGCGCTGGGGGCGCGGCCAGGAGACCTGGGGCGAAGATCCTTATCTCACCGGCGAGATGGGCGTAGCTTTTGTGCACGGCTTGCAAGGCGACCACCCCCAGTATCTTAAAACCGCCGCCTGCGCCAAGCATTATGCTGTCCATTCTGGACCGGAAAAGAAGCGCCACTCTTTCAATGCCCGCCCATCTCTCTTCGATCTGTACAATACTTACTTACCGGCCTTTAAAAAGCTCGTCCAAGAAGTCAAAGTTGAAGCGGTAATGGGCGCTTACAATGCCGTCGACGGAGTCCCGGCCTGCGCCAGCCTATTCCTACTCACCCAAACTCTGCGCCAGGATTGGGGATTCGAGGGACATATCGTCTCGGATTGCTGGGCGCTCAACAACCTCCATCAGGACCATGCCTACACTCGTAATCCAACCGAAAGCGCCACGGCCGCGCTCAAAGCTGGCTGCGACCTGGCCTGCATGAGCACCTTTGATCATCTGGCAGAAGCTGTTCAACAAGGCCTGGTCAGCGAAGCCGAAATCGACCTGGCTTTGAGCCGGAGCCTGGCAACCCGCTTTAAATTGGGCATGTTCGACCCGCCGGAACAAGTACCCTATGCCTCTATCCCGCTTAGCGTGGTTAACTGCCCCGAGCATCGCCAGCTTGCTTACCAGGCTGCACTCGAATCCATCGTCCTGCTCAAAAATCAGGCGGAAATTCTTCCCATTTCCTCAACGGTGCGCACCATTGCAGTAGTCGGTCCAGGTGCAGCAGATCTAAATGTTTTGCTCGGGAATTATTATGGGCTGAGCGAGACGCTGACCAGCTTGCTGGAAGGGATTGTTGGTGCAGCGCCCGCAGGAGTGCGGATCGAATACCACCAGGGATGCCTGTTCACTCAAAAAACAGCCAATCGAATAA
>CAZAGA010000046.1:0-3467 GCA_964484335.1 uncultured Anaerolineaceae bacterium | reverse complement strand
CGGATCGAATACCACCAGGGATGCCTGTTCACTCAAAAAACAGCCAATCGAATAAACTGGTCGATTGGTCAAGCTGCCAGCGCGGACTTAACGATTGCTTGTATGGGCCTTTCACCGCTGCTGGAAGGCGAGGAGGGCGAGTCTTTGCTGACCTACAGCAATGGCGACAGGGATGAAATCGAGCTGCCCCAGGTGCAACGCAAATACCTCGATGCGCTGCTAGGCGCTGGTGCGAAGATCGTCCTGGTGCTGACCGGAGGCAGTCCAATTGCCCTGGGAGACCTGGCTGATAGGCTACAGGCCATCCTTTATGTCTGGTATCCCGGACAAGAAGGCGGACGAGCGGTCGGAGACATCCTTTTTGGCCGGGCCACGCCTTCCGGAAAACTACCCGTAACTTTTCCCATCGCCACATCTCAGTTGCCGCCTTTTGAAGATTATTCGATGCAGGGGCGCACGTATCGTTACGCCACCACAGAGCCGCTCTACCCGTTTGGCTTTGGCTTAAGTTATACCCGTTTTAAGATCCATAGTCTGGCGATTGAGAAGGATCGCCTGCAGGAAGGCGAAGCGCTCAAGCTGCGCTGCAGGCTGGCTAACTGCGGCGCTCAGGATGGTGCAGAGGTGTTGCAAGTCTACATTGCGTCAATGAACCCCTCGGCCACAAGCCCCCTCGCCTGGCTTGTCGATTTTCAGCGGGTTGCCCTTCCTGCTGGCCAGGAAACAACCATTGAATGGAGCTTGCCAACCCATAAGCTAGGCCTGGTCAATGAATTTGGCCAGCCAGCCCTCGCCCCTGGCGAGTACGAGCTGATCATTGGCGATTGCTCGCCAGGCCGACGCACAGAAGAGTTGGGAGCGTCAGCGCCTGTGAAGCAACGCTTCTGGATCCAGGCCCATGACCCCATCTAGCTCCAAACGACAATTACCCTTAACGATCTCGTGGATTTTTCAACCTCTGTGGTAAACTATTTGTTTGGGTTTACTAGCCCTGATAACATTAAAATAAAAAAGTCTTAGACCAAATCCCTATATTCATTTTCAGGAGAAACAACAATGGCAGATACAAAGTGGGTCTACCTCTTCAACGAGGTTGAAGAGGTAGAGAAGAAAGTAGGTAGTTGGGATAACGTGCGTGCCTTGCTCGGTGGCAAAGGCGCCGGCCTGGCCGACATGACCCGTGCGGGCGTACCGGTTCCCCCTGGTTTCACCGTTACCACCGCCGCCTGTAATGCGTACCTGGCCGCGGGCGAAAAATTCCCCGCTGGTTTATGGGAGCAGGAATTGGCCGCCATGCAGGCGACTGAAAAACTGACCGGCAAGGTATTCGGTGACCCGTCGAAACCGCTGCTGGTTTCCTGCCGCTCTGGCGCGAAATTTTCCATGCCCGGTATGATGGACACCGTTCTAAATATTGGCATGAATGACTCAGTCGCCGAAAGCCTGGCAAAGTTCACCGGCGACCCGCGCTTCGTTTTCGATTCTTACCGCCGCCTGGTCGAGATGTTCGGCTCAGTCGTCCTCGGTATCCCAGATGAGGCGTTCGAGCATCCGCTGGCCGAGTACAAAGAAGAGAAGGGCTACAAGCTCGATACCGAAATGACCGCGGAAGATTGGAAAGCCATCACCGAGACCTTCAAGGCTGTCGTCAAGCGGGAGAAGGGCTTTGATTTTCCTCAGGATCCTTACAAGCAGCTTGAGCTAGCCACCGAAGCCGTTTTCAAGTCCTGGAACGGTAAACGCGCGATTGACTATCGCAACGCCGCCGGCATTGCCCACGACCTGGGCACCGCGGTCAACATCTGCACCATGGTCTTTGGCAACATGGGCAATACCTCCGGCACCGGCGTCGCCTTCACCCGCGACCCATCGACCGGTGAGAAGAAAATGTACGGCGACTACCTGATCAACGCCCAGGGCGAGGATGTGGTGGCCGGCATCCGCAACACCGAGAAGATCGAGAACCTGGCCAATGAAATGCCTGCTGCTTATCAGGAGTTCCTCGATATCACCAGCAAGCTCGAAAACCACTATCACGACATGCAGGACGTCGAATTCACCATCGAGCGCGGCAAACTGTGGATGCTCCAGACCCGCTCCGGCAAGCGCACCGCCAAAGCCGCCGTCAAGATGGCGGTTGACATGGCAACCGAAGGCTTGATTTCCAAAGAAGAAGCCATCATGCGCGTCACCCCCGACCAGGTTGATACCCTACTGCACCCGCAGTTTGACCCCAAAGCCGTAGACGCCGCCAAGAAAGAAGGCCGCATCTACGCCAAGGGCGTCAATGCCTCCCCCGGCGCAGCGGTCGGTCAGGTCTATTTCGATGCCGACAAGGCTGAAGAAATGGCCAAGGAACATAAGCAGGCTGTAATTATGGTCCGCCCGTTCACCAAGCCGGACGATGTCCATGGTATGCTCGCCGCCAAGGGCATCCTGACCAGCGAAGGCGGCGCTACCTCGCATGCTGCGGTGGTCGCCCGCCAGTTCGGCGTCCCGTGCGTCGTCGGCGCTTCGATGGTCAAGATCGATCTGGAAAATCGCCAAATGACCACCAACGGCGTGATTGTTAAGGAAGGCGAGTGGATTTCCGTCGATGGCACCACCGGTAACGTCTTCCTGGGCCAGATGCCCACCACCGCTCCCAAGCTGGAAGAACAGGTCGATTTGCTAACCCTGCTGGAGTGGGCTGATGAGCTTTCTCGCCTACAGGTCTGGGCGAACGCCGACTACCCGAAGGATGCCCAGCGTGCCCGCTCCTATGGCGCCAAAGGCATTGGCCTGTGCCGCACTGAGCACATGTTCTTCGAGCCCGAGCGCCTGCCGATCGTCCAGGATATGATCCTGTCCGACACTTCCGCAGGTCGCACCGCTGCTCTGGACAAGCTGCTTCCCTATCAGCGAGCTGACTTCGCCGGCCTGTTCAACGCCATGAATGGCTACCCGGTCATTATCCGCTTGATCGACCCGCCGCTGCACGAGTTCATGCCCGACGAAGAAAAGTTGCTCGAAGAAGTTATTGAAATGCGCATCAAAGGCGAGACCAAGGGCCTAGCCGAAAAGGAAAAACTGCTGGCTGCGATCCGCGGTCTGCACGAAAGCAACCCGATGATGGGTCTGCGCGGCGTCCGCCTGAGCATTTACATGCCCGAAATCGTCGAAATGCAAGTCCGCGCCATCTTCGAAGCTGCTGCCGACGAAACCCTCAAGGGCGTCGTCGTCAAGCCGGAAGTCATGATCCCACTGACTGGCACCGTCAAAGAGCTGGAGTGGATCCAGCCGCGCCTGGTGCGCATCGCCAAGACTGTCATGGAAGAAAAAGGCGTTCACTTCGAGTACAAATTCGGCACGATGATCGAAATCCCACGCGCCGCCGTCACCGCCGGCGAAATTGCCAAGTTAGCCGAGTTCTTCTCCTTCGGCACCAACGACCTGACCCAAATGACCTTTGGTTACAGCCGTGACGA
>CAZAGA010000045.1:0-15942 GCA_964484335.1 uncultured Anaerolineaceae bacterium | reverse complement strand
TCTGGTACATTGTGGGTGAATACCACTGGTACATTATAGGGTGTTTAGTGACACCGCCGCAGTGGTCTTCGGCTGCTTTCTGCTATTCCTGGGCGTCTGCCTGGAGGGTGAGACTAGATGACTTTCCGGCATCGGAAAATTCTGTTGTGCTTACTATAGCCCAGACCAGCATTCCTACCTTAGCAGAACGGCGCTAACCAACGGCTCGTGTTTTGCAGGAATGGTTAGGAGCGTGGATTCGCCGTCAAAACGGTAAAAAACTCAAAGCCATAAAAGTACTTAAATCACGCCGTGAATTTCAACCATTGTCTGCAAGCATTGTTCGGTGACGAAGATCCTGTTCTGTTTTTCTTCGTGCAGCAAGTGATGATGTGGTGGTTAACAAGTTAATGATCTCAGCCTCAATCCTTGATTGTGTAAACGACCTCATAATAAAAGTCTCCTATTCCAGCATAATAGATAAAGCCATTCGAAGTAAAAGTGACTTTGTAGGAGAAGCAATCAGGATATTCGAAAACATATACGTTTGGTTGCGCTTTTTTGAAAACCCTATCTACACCACACCTTCCAAACCCAATGACTGAGAGTTCCATTGTTTGGTCTGAGTTAAAAATTACGAAAGGATCGTTTAAGGCAAAAAGTTCTTCACATGTTAAACCAGCTAAATCAGGCGGACAATGTGTAATATTAAATTCATACTGGGTTTTCCTGGCATTGCGGCATTCTTCAGGCGTTAAGTTGAGTTGACTGCATTCCGCTGATTCTTGCGGCTCTTGCATCACTTCTGTTGTGGGTGTTGGCTCAGGTGCTATTGTTGCTTGACTTACAAGTTCACTCTCAACAGTGGGATTGCCTCCTGCCATTGTAGTAAGTTTTTGCTCGGTTTCCTGAGACTTTTGTCTCGCAATCTCTACAACGTCTACAACTAAACTAGCACACTCTGCCAATCCAAGGGGTTGTTTTGAAACAATACCTGCCGCACAGCCTACGCCACTTATTAACATGGTAGTTCCTTTGACAGGAACAGGAGGTTCTTTCTCAACTAACTTTAAGTATGTCTCATAAACAAATAGTCCACAGCCCACCCCGAATGTGATAGCAAGTGTTCCTGCGGTGGCAAAAGTAGCAGCACAACTGAAGACGCCGATAGCTGTTGATGCAAATGAAAGCCAATCAATGTCTTTACTAATTGGCTTTTCTGCCATGCTTGCGAGATATTTCCCCGCTTGACTACTAATTGGAGAGATTTGATTCATATCAAAAGGAACTGCTTGTTTTTTACCGATTGTTCCATCTGGTGCGATGACCGTAATATCAACAGTGCTTCCAGTGAAATTTTCAAATTGCACGAGATGATCTTCGGCAATTGCACGGACTGGTAACCCATTCTCAAAATAGAAATAAATTGACTTTCCATCAGGTGTAACCAAAAGTGCACTTTTAACTTCAGATACTTCACCACTTTGACTAACATTCACGACAGGAACAAGAACTTCACCACTCTTGAAAAGAGCGATTCTCGGATAATTTGAATTACCAGTATCGAGAACCACTATTGGCTTTTCGTCTGTAAGCGTAATTTCAATTGGCTGGTTAGTTGGAGGGGAAAATAAACGACAGGAAATAATTGAGAATATCAATCCTGTGATTATTGACAATTTCACTAAATTTTTCACTGCCATTCCTCCTTTTGTTTGATTGCTATAACATCCTTGTTGCAGTGGTCTTTGGAGGCTTTCTGTTATTTCTGGGCGTCTGCCTGGGTGAGCCAGACTAGCTTTCCGGTGTCGGAAAGAATGGTGCAGTATATCTGGGGTTGATTGGTTATTAGCAAATGGTCCGTTATAGCTGAGATGTGTGGGAGCATGGACGCGCTCTCGTAACAGGGGGAACTATTCATTCTCACAAAACTAATTCCGGCTGATCCACGTTTCTTCCAGCCACAATCGGTCGCTTTAAATAGGCAACTCTATTGCTCCATCTAATATATCCCGATTCATAATACGCTGAACCACTTTCAACTTTGTTCCCGAATTGCATCGTGACCAGTTCCCAGCCGTTGATCCCCAATAAAGCCAATGCCTTATAAAAGGGATTGAAACCTATGATTTGATCGGTATCCGATTATTTATTATATATTCCGCCTGCAGGATTGTAATACCGAACATAGCAATCGTAGCCCCGGCCTTCTTTACTGCCAGATATTAATCCCCCTTTTATGGTCTTTCCATTCAACTAACGCTAATTCGCAATACTCCCATTGTTGCTCTGACATAGTTCTCCTTTTTATTCACTTGTTAATGTATTCAGGGGCATACTTTCCATTTTTCTTGGCAATCGCGAGATTAACCAAGTATGCAATCACAGCTTCCATTAGCTCGGCCATTCTAGAATCCTGTTATTGTTATTTGCAAATTAAGTACAATGGTCTGGTTACAGCCGATGTTGCTGTGCTGCACAGCAGACCACTAAGGGAATGCACTCCTTTAGCTTGTCTTGGGGCGCTTGAAGTATAAGATTCTTTCTGATCCTCCAATCATTTCCCATCCTTCTTCGCCTAGTTGAGCGATTCGCTTGGCAACCTCCACGGCCTCTGCCCCTCGTATATCAGATGATTGAACGCCATTGACAGTAAATGACCAAAATGCTGGGTAATCCGGGTCAAGCTTACGATCCAACCGACGAACACCAACAATCGCGCAGTATTCCCATTTTTGCATGGCTGTAACCTTCCTTTATTTGAGATAGTAGTGACTCAAAGCCCGACGATTTGCCTCACTTGCCGCCGAATCTGGCAAGACTCATTCAAAATAACCGAATTATTGCTGCATTAGAGCGCTTGGCTACCCGCGCCGAAGGCAGTCAGGGTGTAAGTGGTTGTTGGGCAGTTTATTTGACTATAATAAACACGAATAAAGAAACTGTTATCAGCAAAAGAATCGCTAGTATTGTTGCGTCTAAATTACTTAGGATAGCAAAAACCATCCCTCCAATTATGAGGGTTATGAAGAATAGCTTAGCCACGAAAGTAGTGATTGGCCTGATTTTTCTCTTTGTTTCTGCACTCGCTATTGCGGGTTTTAATAACTCTTGTGGAATGTTTGGAGGATGCCAGTAGCAAGTAGGCTCATGCTCAAAACCTAAACTTTTTAGGAAATAAACCAGGTTATTTTTAGGGATTTCTGTTCCTCTACTAATATCATTAATCCGGGCTTCTGGAACCTTTTCAAAGAATTCCAGGATTCTTTCAGCCTGCCCAACATATGTATTAATTAATGGATTGCTACTCTGTCGTCGTCTTTCAAGAAGCTTTCTGGTTAACCATAAGCTAACTCCTCCTGCCGCCCCAACGACTTCTATCACATTCGCTGCAATATCAAGTAAGGATAAGATGTCGGAAAGACCTGCTTGTCCTTGAGCTGCTCGCTCAGTTTCTCTACTGATAGCTTTCGTGAAATACCTGTAGTCATCCATCCATCTTGATGCTTTTTCTAAATCCCTTATTTCATGTATTTCCCCAACAGTTTTCAAAGGATGGACTTCGCTTTTAGGCGCGAGGATGTACAGCCATATCTTTTCTTTCCCTGCTTCGTTATTCTCGATATTGGATAAATAATTTTCCGCCTCTTTGCCTTCTGCAACAATGTGACATTTATTGCCTTCTACTTTGACAAGAACTGGGTTTTCAACAGCTTGTGAAATGGCATTTTGTAATTGGAGAGTTCCATCCGATGTTGCTTGGATGACAACGCCGGAGGGTATGCCTTGAGATGCCAGAGATGGAGATACGATTACAACAGCCGACGCCAGCAAGGAAATTCGTCCCATCACTAATGCAACATCAGAAAGGGAGAAACGTAGATGTGCAAGGAACGCGGCGTTAATCTTTCTTACTTCAGTAATATATAGCATTTCTCCTCAAAATCTTGATATTGCGAGCAATACGTCGCCAACAATCAACCACCCAATATCCCAATTATTTTCATTATACATCCGAATAAATCTTAGTGATCAATTCTCCCTCAGCCTGTAAGGCAATGTCTCGGCATCGATCCAGATCCAGTCTTTTGATGCCATTCTTCCCCTCTAAAACGGATTGAAAACTGAACTGGCGACCCCGCTCTCTGCCTTGCCCACCGAAGGCAGCTAAACAATACTTTGCTGATGAACTACTCTTCTCCGGCGTTGGAAAGTATGGTCCTGTTTATCTGGGATTGATTGGTTATTATCAAACAGTTTATGTTAGCGGCGGGGCGACAGCACTGTCCATTGAACGTTGTGTTGGGCATCCATTTCATTCATTCACATTCTTCTGTCGTCGATTACGTATGAACATCACAATCGAGCCAACTATGCCAACGAAAAATGCCGCTGAACAGAGCATCGCAAAGATCACACTCAGAGCCTCAATCGCAGGACTCTGGAGCAGATTCTGGAGCGTAACCGAGCTCTTCGGGTTCTGTACAATTGAATCAGAAATGATGCTCAAGATTACAAAGAGAAATAAACCAAGCAAAGACGCCAAAAGTAAAAATATGAACTTCCTTGCAGTTCGCCAGGGGTGGCAAAACGAAAGAATAAAAGCAATTGCTGCCAGGAAGGCGAGGAGTACGCCCGGCGGATTATCGTCGATACCAATAACGACAGAAGCCATTGCTGTCAGGCCACAGACAACCAAGAGGATCAATGTCTTGATTTTGTTGCTTCGTGTTGAATATGCTTCGATCATGATCATCTCCTTTTTGATTGTGGCTCTCGTCAATGGTTGCCCAAAAAATTTGTTAATGAAGGGCTGGTTTCCGGCGTCGGAAACGCTATCCTGAACTCCGTCACCTGGTAACAAGTGGTGAGCTGGCCGCCAGCTCACGTCTATGAATTCGCTGAGGTTAATCCGCGGTTCAGCGCAGCGCGCTAGCGCTGCCTGCTGGAATTGGTTGTTGGGCGCATACCTTGCTTCACTCGACTCTTATTCTTCGGCCATTCCTTGGATGCTTCCGTAACTGAAAACCGGTGACTGCAAACCTCCTCCTTATGGTACTCGCAACTGCACTCGGCATACCCCCTCGCCCACCGCGATGGTCTCGAAAGCCTGGTTGCGGAAACGCTCTCGCCCACTCGCCTTCTTGGCGTCGCCAGGGGCATTAGGGTCCTGCTGGTCATGAAGTGGCGCCTCAACGGCATGACCGTCTGCTATCGCCTGGCGCACGGCCATGATTGCGATCGCCTCACTCAACCCTTCGCCAGCATACGTCATAATCCCAGCGTTATCTAGCCCCTCCCGGACCAAAGCCAGGTTCTCTCGTTTGGAGAGCTCTTCGCGGGCTAGACCGCTGACATAGCTCGTGAGAACCCGGCGCACCAACCCCCGAAGCCACCGGCTCAACCCCAGCCCGATGGCGATCCCGACCAGGGCCACGAGACTCATTCCCACCAGCGCCGTGGTCAGACCGAACGGCCCTGAGGCCAGCACAATCGCGACGATGATCGGCCCCGCGAACAGGAACGCGAGTCCTAGCGCGACGATGACTGTGAAAATGCTCATGAGCGTGCCCGCTCCGTCCGAAAGCTCCGTGTCCATTGTTACATCGCCAATAAATAGCTCGCCTGGATCGACCGGTCGCGCCGCTATCGCGCTCGGCACGGTGACAGTGGTGCGTAACTCATCCGATGTGTCAAAGCGCCGCACCGTCTCCACATCTGCCTCGCGCGGCGTCACGATCACGGGCTCGACCGAATCGAGCTCTGCATAGGTCATTCTCGAGGCAAGATCGAACGATCGCCGATCAGACGTCGAGATGGCGGGGGTGAACTGACGTTCGTAGTTGAAGGACACGTTAATCCGGTTGAGCGCGAGGATTCCCGCCAGCGCGCCCGTAAACGCGGCATCTTCCGACGAGATGGTAATTGGCATCCGGAGTCCGATGCGGCCCTGCTGCTGCTCAACACCTGACAGGAAGCGCAGCTGGGTGCGGTGCTCGTCGAGGTAGTTAATACGCACCCGGTCGCGCTGTCCTTGTGCATTCACCACATACTCGATCCTGAACTTCGAAATCTCCAGCGTTGTCGCCCCCACTGTTACGATGTCGTTGGATATCGACCGCTGTGCCTGCCAGACTTGTGTCCATAAGGAGGGTGCGACCTGCAGGGTATGGCTGACCGTGCTCCTGGCACCATTTTCTGCCGTAGCTACTAGCGTCACGATCCAACTGCCCTCGAAGGGGAACGCGAATCTAGGCGATGGTCCCTGAACCACCTCCGGCTGGGACGTCCTCATAGGGTCTTGAGGAGGCCTGAAGGTCCACACAAAGGTTGCGCCGCCGGCTGGCGGCGTCGCCGCCGCGGTGAAAGTCAGCTCCATCTCAGCTTGCGCCACACCTGGTCTAAACCAGAACGATGCAAGGAAGGGGCTGTCGATGCCGCTGCTAAACACCACGCTTTGCGGTGCTTGTCCCGCGATCGTGGTCTGAATCGCTAACGCTGTGCTCTGGTCCAATTCGAAATTATCCGGCTGAAGGTCATCAATTGTAAAGCCGCTACCCGGCGTCAGCGCCATTGCGACAGGCAAGGCGTCTAGCGGAAGTTGAAGTCCGCTGCCGATTGAGCGTGGCGTGAAATGGAACAGGATGCCCTCCACCAACCCCATTGCCAGTTTCTCGAAGTAGCTGGCTACCTCACGTTTTCTGCGCAGCATGTCGTTAGTTGGCACAAAGTAGCCCGGCAGACGTGCATCGACCCAGTCGTCCGCGCGCAACTCGACCCACGCGCGCCCGGGTGCGATGGGATCCACAACGATTCCTGGGGGAAAGATCTTGTAATGCTCATCGGTCTTTGACGGCAAGGGATCCACGCCTGGCGCAAATACCACCCGCGCGCCCCCATCGTCCATGCCGACATACGCCATTAGCCCTACTCGCATATCTTGATCGGCGACGAGCAGCCCTCCAAGCGTATTACGGGTCGCGGAAAGCCCCCTCGAATCACCAAACCGCACCTGCAATAGATCCCCATTTGTCATGGGAGGTGCTTGGGCCTCGATGAAGAACGGTAGGAACTGTGTGTGCTCTGCTGGAAGTTGGGTTTCGGTTCCTTCATTGTCGGGGGCGCGGACGATGGCCTCATGGCCGATGTCGAGAACGTTGCGCCCCTCCCAACGGAGTGACTCGTCCGGCCCGGCGAAGACGCCGATGTGATAAAAATCCGTGACGACCGCGCCGGATAGAGGGTCCTCGATTACAAAGGATATACTGCGGCCTTTATCGGTGACCTGATTATCCGCTAACACCACTGGCTTGAGCGAGGCAAGCGTTGCTAGGGCCAATCGGGTGCCCTTTGCGTCGATCATGTATTGTGAGCCGGCGATTTCCTCCAGGTTCAGCGGCCACTGCCAGTGCCTCGGCATGCCAATTTCGCCGGTGAGCCAACGATCTCGAAACCGCCAGATCACCCACTTCGAGGAGCTGAACACGCGGGGGATGAAGCGGCGCATGCGGTCGTGGTGCTCCACGAGCAACTCGACGTTGTGCAGACGATCACCCGTGACGATGATCGGATTGACAGAGTGAAGCTGGGGACGCTCGACACCCGGCAGATCGTTGGCCTCGATCGTCGGCTGGCAAGATGTCAGATCAAAGGAAACGACGACGACCGGAGGGTACTCACCCATCAAACTACTAAGGTCCCAACCGACCGGATTGGCCGGGTCATCAACAATCCACACCAATTCATCGCCCTGGCCGTCAGAGGGTTCAACCTCGCGCGAAGTTGCCTCTCCGCTGCGCCGATGCGCGACCCAGACGTGCCCTGGTTCAAGCCGTGCATCGAGATCGAAGCCCCCTCTGTCTAGGACGTGTGCGGTCCACACGGCTGGATCGCACACCTTTTCGGGTACCAGTTGATCGATCGGGCATCGCAGCAAGAGCAGCCGCGGCTCCGACAATATCGGCCGAAATGGTTTGTATCCCTGACTAACCCAAGATTGGAGTATGATCAATAACTCATCATCCGAGAACCGGGCCCAGATGTCCATCCCCACCCCTGCAAAGCCCAGACTTTCCAGCGGTATCTTCACCGGCATGGCGGTCATCAGTTTGGGCACACCCGGTTCAAGACCCACCAGATCGACGAACAGCCTGACATGTCCATTTATAGAGCGCTTGAATACAACGACGCCCACCCCTTCTCGCGCGGCGACGCCGTTACGCCGAGACCAGGGAAAGGGAAATGTGTCGTTGGGGCCCACTGCAACTACCTCCAACGGATCGTGCACGCGCGTCGTGAACTGCCAAACACCGGATGAATCCGGGACGAAGTACGTCAGCCGCGCCAACTCCGCCGTGACAACTAGCGCTGACTCGTACGTTGGCATCACCGGCGATAAATCCAACCGCAGGATACGCTGCTTGCTATCAGGACGAGATAGAAACTTGTCAGCCATCGGAAACCTCCCTACACTCAAACCCTGTTGCTTACCGCCTAACTGTGTTAAGACGGATTCACTTAACTTACTGAGTGACATTGAAACCTGATCTGTTATCAAATATGCATTAGCTGATTAAATATTACATCAAATGTTTATAGTTGACACATCGTTATATCTTCGATTTCCGGCCTTCCTTTCTTTTGCTGCACTGCATTTGGTGGGAAGGCCGGAATTTTGTATTTCATATCCCATTCACAAAAAGGAGGCTCTATTGGAAATCTACCCCATTCCCCGCCTGAAACTGCTCCCATTGCGCGAGCAGCCGGCCACCCGCATCGCCGCCAACTCCAACGCCTGCAATCTCCCCGAGCTGCTCTCGGCTATTATTGGCGGCGCCCACCAGATCGAGACGGCCGAGGCGCTCCTGGCGCGCTTTGAAAACCTGTCCCGCTTGCAGCAGGCCCACGTAGCCGAGCTCGCCCAGGTCAAAGGCGTCGGCAAACAGACCGCCGTCCGGCTCAAGGCTGCCCTGACCCTGGCGCTGAAAGCGATCCAGGAGAGCCGGGGCGAGCGCCCGGAGATCCACAACCCGGCTGACGCGGCCAGTTTAGTGCAGTACGAGATGGGCTTGTTGGAGCAGGAGCATTTGCGCGTGATCTTGCTCGACACCCGCAACCAGGTGCTCGAAGTGGCCGAAGTTTATCGCGGCTCGCTGAATACCGCCCAGGTGCGCGTGGCTGAAGTGCTCCGGCCGGCCATCCAGCGCAACGCCCACGCCCTGATCGTCTGCCACAACCACCCCTCCGGCAACCCTACGCCCACTCAGGAGGACATCGCTGTCACCCGAGCCCTGGTCCAGGCCGGCAAGTTATTAGACATCGAAGTCCTCGACCACCTGGTGATCGGCCGGGGCGCCTTTACTTCTCTCAAGGAGCGCGGGTTGGGATTTTGAGATTTCCGGCATCGGAAAGGAGGTCAATCCGCCGGATCCTTCAACTCGCCGTCAATGATTTCTTTCTTCGGCAGGTAGGCCAAAAATTCGGGCGGCAGGGTGATGTTCAAATTCTGGATGTTCATGCCCCGCTCCTGAAGGTACTCGACCATCTCCTTGCGCTCGGACTGCTCCACCGGCTCCAACACGTTGGAGGTCGCCATGATCCGCTCGGCAATCTTCCAGCGCGTCGCCGCCGGGGTGCGCGGGCTCTCCAACAGCTCCCTGGCTGTTTTCACCGCTAACGGCAGCATCTCGCCCAGCTCGGCCCGCACCGCCTTGTAGCGCGGGTCGTGTCCGACGTCGGGAAACAGGTTGTTGTAGGCGTCGTTGAACTCCTGGGTCCGCACCAGCTCCCGCAGCTGGTAGACCGACAGCCCGAGCTCCTGGGCAATTTCAGGATACTTGCGCGGCGTGTCCAGGTCCAGGAACAGGGCCGCCGCCGCTTCAGCCAGTTTTTGCCGCTCTAGCGCGGCGCGCTCAGTGCGCGACAGCTTGATCCTGCGCTTGGCGGGCGTCCTGCGCGCTTTCAAGGCCCCGGTGGGGGGCGCCAGCGGTCCTTCTGCCATGCCAGTCCCTTTCTTGAAACAAATGTTCGGAATGTGGTACAATTGTACCATAACTATTACAAACCACATGGAGGTAAACAATGTCTGAGAACGCTCCGGATGAAACCGGAACCCCGGCGCTCGAAAGCGCCAATGTATGGGATTCAATCCCCGAAGAGGATGAATTCGAGCTGCCCCGCCCGGCGGTCCTGCTGACTTCCACCACCGGCACCGCTCGCCATGCCTTCTTTGCCGACGATGAGGCGACGATGTCGATCCAGGAGGCCATCTCCCGCGCCAACCTGACGGTCAACGCCCAGACCCGCTACATGCTCGACGGCGCCTTCGTCTCCGTTGACACCCAGGTCGGCCCAAGCGCCACCGTCACCCTGATCGGCCCGGCCAAGGGCGGGTGATTTGTGAGGAGCGGGCGCCAAGCCCGCTCCTTATACGGAGGCATGATGAAAATCGGCATGGCGCGCATCGCCCAGCGGTGCGCCGTATCTCCTGAATTTAAATCCCTGCTCCAGCGCCAGGCCGCCTGGGGCTATAAGCGCCTGGCGGGCGAGGCTCAGTTCAACGTCACCTTCCAGGCCATCTTACCGTCCGTCCGGGCGATGTTCGACCCGCGCCGGACTGGCCCCAACCTGGGCTTGGAGTACGAGCTCACCCGCCTGCGCAACTCGCGCTACCGCAAGGCCGGCGTGTTGCGGGACGGCGCGCTCGACTACTTCACCCTGGAATCCCAGGACGTCTACTTTGGGAACCGCAACTTCGGCGCCTACCTGGTGCTGGTGCCGGCCCTGACCACCGAGATGCGCCGGATCGAGTTCGTTCCGGTTCGCAATCCCCTGCGCTACGCCCGCCACCCGCATCACCGCTCAAACGTGCGCGGCTCCAGCCCGGTTGGCGGGGACGTCAACACCTGCTGGGGCAGCTTTGCCGGCCCGGTCGCCCACTTCCTGTACACCTGCCAGATGGTCGACCTGTTCCTGGTGCTCTACCGCTTCTTGGAAATGTACAACCCCGGCGACACCCTGGTCAATTTGGAACGAGTGTGGAGGGAAAGCAATGAAAATCCTGTTTAGCCCGCCGGCGGCGCTCCAGTTTTTGGCAGCAGCTGTGACCGCCGGGGAGAATGAGTTCTCCGGGATCGGCTTCTGCAAGCGGACGAAAGACGCACTGGAGGTTTACGACCTGCGCGTTCTGCACTACGGCGGCTACGCCTCAACCACCATCACCCCCGAGGCGCTGGCCGGAGTCCTGTCCGAGCCGGGGGTCGTCCAAGACGACCTGCGCGTGTGGATCCATTAACGCATTTCCACTAGGTCCGTAACAATATGGACAGCGAAAAGAAAGTGATTGAACTCTATCTGCAAGGCAAGAAATTAACCGAAATCGGCTTTGAGGTTTTTGGCGCGAAAGGGTCGATTTGTCGTGTCTTGACAATTTTACGCTCACATCCTGAAAGTGGCTATGTGCCTGGGCGTAGAACAACTCGTCGGCACAAATACAAATTTGACGAGACGTTCTTCGAAAGGATTGATACCGAAGCTAAGGTTTACTACTTCGGCCTTATGTGCTCTGATGGATGGATTAAGTATATCAATCACCATCCAATGGCAGTTTGCCTAGAACTTCAATCCATAGATCGCGCGATTATCGAAGCATGGCGAGAGGTAATGGGTGACAACAACGTTCGAATACCTGAGCGCACTCAAGGCGGTTGTGAGAAATCTCGCATTGCTTTTCACTCAGTGAAGTTGGCGCGCGACCTCGAAAGCCTGTTTGGCTGTGATCATGACAAAACCCACCACCTGGGTGACGTAACGAGTCTCGTTCCTAACGAATTGATGAGGCATTTCGTTCGCGGCATCTTTGACGGTGACGGTAGTCTGAACCTAGAAAAGTACAGGCTGAGAATTGGTATCCGAGGCACGATGCCGCTTTTGCGAGGTTTAACTCGAGTTATTCCAGTTCCTACAAAAATAACCATCGGAACTCAAAAGTGGCCTGCTCTCAGAACAGATACAAACGAAGCCGCAGTACGGTTTTTGTTTTGGATATACGATGGAGCAAATTTCTTTCTTTTGCGCAAGTGGGAAAAATGCCAAAGTGGCTTTAGCTCGCGAGGGCTAAAGAAAACTCCGAATATCGGTGAAAACCCAGAAGTGGGCAACGCCGAGGGACAGTCCGCGAGGAAAGCCCGTAACGACTACCAAGGAGCATCTCTATGAGATGGTGGCATAGTCTGAACTGCATCGTACAGAATAAGATGCAGAGGAGGCAGAAATGACCTCCCGCCATAAATGGTCAATAAGTAACAGTTTGAAACACCCCTTGGGTTCCGGCAAGCCGGGCAAAGAAAACTGGAGCTCCACCGACGACCAGACCATCCTCAATTCGCCCCTGGGCGGGATCCCCGAGCTGGTCGGCTGGAGCGCCTCGGTCGTGCTCACCCCGCGCGGCCCGGTCGGGCGGATCGACAACCACCTCGCCAAACGCACCCAACATGTACCGGTCGAGCTGCCGTTTGTCGATCTGCACAAGATGTGCGCCGGCCGGTCGGTGGCAACCAAAAAACCGGCCGGGCTGGTGGAAAAGCTCAACCAGGTCGTAGATGACCTGGAGTGGCTCTTGGAACAGGTCTCGCCGGGCTTGGCCGAGGCGATCAACGACCTGGAACACCTGGCTTTTGAACAGGAGGAAGCATGGACCACCTCAGACACAGCGCCATCTTCAACGCCAGCCACCTTACCGTCGCTTTAATCGGCGCCGGCGGGATCGGCTCTTTAACCGGGATCGTGCTGGCCAAGATGGGCGTGGCGGCGATCAGCGCCTACGACTACGACCAGGTTTCCAGCGAGAACGTCCCGACCCAGTTCTACGCCCTTTCCGATGTCGGGAAGGACAAAGCCGTCGTGCTGGCCGGGATGATGGCCGCACTGGGCGACCCGGATGAAACCGAGTTCCGCGCTTACAAACACCCGATCACCTCGGACTGCAAGGTGATGGCCACGGTGGTGATCTCGGCTGTCGACAGCATCCGCTCCCGCCAGGCGATCTTCCAGGCGATCAGCTGCCGCTGGTATCTCGACGCCCGGATGGCCTCGGAGGAGTTCCACCTGTACGCCCTCCCGATGTTCGAGTGTGAAGCGGCGGCGCGCTACCGCGCCGAGCTGTTCGCCCTGCGCGACGGCGACATCCCCGACGAGCCCTGCACCTCAAAAGCGACGATCTACACCGCCGCCATCGCCGCCGGCCACCTCGGCGCGGCGGTCAAGCAGATCGCAGTGGGCGAGCGCCCGCCGCACTATCTCTACCACAACATCCGCACCGGCACTCTGGTGCAAGGGAATATCTATGGATCTCACGATTGACGACATCCGCAAGATGTACTCGATCTACGACCTGCTCGGCCTGTCGGGCAAGGGGCCGTTCCTGTGCCCCTTCCCCGACCACCCGCACCGCGCCAACACCCCCTCCTTCTCAATCACCTGGCGGGAGGGGGTCCAGCGCTTCAAGTGCCACGGCGCCTGCCAGGGCCGGGCCGGGGACGTGATCGATTTCGTTGGCTATATGACCAACCCCAGTTACGACAAGCACAAACCGGGCGACGTCAGCCGGGCCGCCCGGCTGCTGACCCAAAACTACGCTGTTTCGGAGTACAAACCCGAGCCGGACACCCAGATCGACCCCGAGGCCCACCTGCGCTACCCGCCGACCGAGCGGGCGCGCGCTTACGCCCAGAAGCGCGGCATCCAATCTGACGCCTTCGACCATTTCCACCTGGGCGAGTTCGACGGCGCGCTGACCATTCCCTGCCTGTACCACGGCAAGACCGTCGGGGTCAAGTTCCGGGTGATGAATAGTTATGCCAAACACCGCTTCTTCGCCCTGGCGGGGAGCAAATCCTGGATTTTCAACCTGGATGCGGTCGAATATAAGCCCGACCCGCTCCTGATCCTCAAAGCCGAGATCCCAGCCATCCTGGCCTGGCAGTGCGGTATCAACGCCTGCGGCCTGACCGGCGGCGAGACGATGAAGCTGGCCGGCTTTGCCGAGAAGCTGACCGCCCGCAAGATTATCTACGTTGCCGACAACGACCCCGATCCCAGGGTGCGCGCCCAGATCATGAAGGCGGCGACCGAACGCGCTGCCCTCCTGTTTGCCGAGCTCAAGGCCCCGCCGGAGGCCTACAAAGATTGGGACGAGTGGCTGCTGGCCGAGCCGGGGGCTTGCCTCGCCCAATCCCGCGCCTGGCTGGAGGGCTGAGATGCTGGAATTGATCAACGCCCAAATTGACCAGTTGGAATTGGCCATCCGCCGGCTGGATTATGTCGAGCAAGCCCGCGACCTGAACGCCTTTTCCGGCCTGCGCCAGGCCCTGGGCGAGGCGCTGCGCGCGGCGGAGGATTTGAAGCGATGGGAAACATCACGCACGACGCCCTGAGCGGCAGCGTCCAGGTGACGGTCGATTTGGCCTCCTTCCTTGACAGCCCGATCTACATCAAGCGCGATGCCGGGACCGGCGAAGTCCTGATGCAGGAGACGTTAAGAGACCAGATCCGCAAGTGGGCCTGGCGGCTGCTCTGGCAGCACGGCGCAAAGGTGGCTAAGGACAAGCCGTTCAAGTACGGTGGGGTGCTGCTCTCGCCGTGCGAAGTCACCGTCACCTTTTACTACAAAGACCCCGGCGTCCCTTCCGACGTCGGGAAGGAGCCGGCATGAAATCTGCCCTTTCTTTTCTCCTGGTTGCCGCCCTGCTGGTCGGCTGCGCTGCGGTGCTCGATCCGGTCGAGCAAGACATTACCGTGAAAGCGGTAGAAACGGTCTGGCAGTACGGGCCGACCATCTACGCGGTCAAGATCCGCGATGGAGATCGGGTCTGCTACGTGCCGGCCAACGGCTCCGGGATCGCCTGTTTTGAGGAGGCCGCATGGGCGCCATGAAGGAGCTGTCGGTTCTAATCCACCACCTGCCCGACGGGCCGGCGCTGGCCGTCCTGGCCCCGCTTTTTCCAAGCCCGCTCGAGCAATTGCAAGCCGTGAGGAGCATCTATGCGAGCCATCCTGTACGACACCATCGCCAAGCTGGTGATCACCCGAAACGAGCTGCCGCTTCTGGCCCGCTCGTTCCGCCCCGAAGACCTGACCTTCCACGGCCCAAGCGGGCTGGAGCTGGTCTTCGTCGTCAAAAACCCTGAGCGGTACCTCGACGTGGAGTGCATCGCCCAGGCCAAAACCGACCGCGATCTTCAGGCCTCGTTTGCGGCATGAAGGCCCTGGCCAACCTCGCTTTGCCGGCCCCGTTCAAGTCGGCTGAAGAAGCCCTCTGGGCGGAGCAGTCCGCTCTTGAGCTGGGCCGGCTCGGGCTGGTCGCCAATCTTACCGAGTACGAGCCGCTCCGGTTCAGCGTCGGCGGCGGCTGGTACACCCCGGACTTCCTGCACATTTTACAGGACGGCCGGATCGTCTTGGTCGAGGTCAAGGGCAGCCGCTACCAGCCGAGTTACCGGGCCTCGCGCACGAAGCTGAAAGCCGCCGCCGAGAAGTTCCCGTATTTTTACTGGCTGCAAGCCACGCGCGATGCGCGCGGCAAAGAGAAAGTCTGGCGCATCGAGCAGATCGGCGCGCCGCTTGGAAAGGAAAACTGATGACAACCATCCGCCGAATCAATGATGTGGACAGGAAGGTGATGCAAGCCGTCGACCGGCACTGGCGCGAGTACAACCTCCCCCCGACCATCCGCTGGGTGTCGGAGCAGGCCGGCGTCGCCTCGCTCAGCCACGTCGCCAGCATCTTCACCAAACTGGCCGCTACCTCCAGCCTGCTCCTTGTGAACGGCAAGCCGGTGCCGTTGTGGGTGTCCCAGGCCTTGAAGGAGGCGACCCATGCCGACAATTAAGTTCGAGAAGCCCGGTGTGTTGATCGAAAGAATGGAGGTGACTGCATGAGCCGCAGATCGGTTGTGACGATTGCCCT
>CAZAGA010000044.1:0-15989 GCA_964484335.1 uncultured Anaerolineaceae bacterium | reverse complement strand
ACGTTGATCATGGTATCGGCCGTTACTCGGGGTTGGTGCAACGAACAGTGGACAAGCTGGAGCGCGAATACCTGCAGATCGAATATGCAGATGACGCCCAACTTTTTGTGCCAGTGCACCAGGTTGACCGACTGACCCGCTATGTCGGCGCTGATAACCGGGCGCCAGCTCTAAGCCGTTTAGGCAGCGCCGAATGGAAGAACGTACGCGCCCATGTTAAAGAAGCCGTCCAAGAGGTGGCCGAGGACTTGCTTGAGTTGTATGCCAGGCGAGCTGTTATCCATGGGTACAAATTTCCTCCAGATACAACCTGGCAGCAAGAACTCGAAGCTAGCTTCCCTTATATTGAAACCGAAGACCAATTGAGAGTATTGGCTGATGTCAAAAGTGACATGGAAAGCCCACGGCCAATGGATCGCTTAATTTGCGGCGATGTTGGATACGGGAAAACCGAGGTAGCGTTACGAGCGGCGTTTAAAGCTGTCAGCGATGGCAGGCAAGTTGCCGTCTTGGTGCCAACCACTGTCCTGGCCCAGCAGCATTTCCATACTTTCCAGGAACGCCTGGCAGCATTTCCGGTCACGGTTGAGATGCTCTCCCGATTTCGGACACCCCAACAGCAAAAAACGATCATTGAAGCACTGGGAAAAGGCCAGGTCGATATCTTGATCGGCACCCACCGGTTGTTATCTGGGGACGTCCATTTCAAAGACCTGGGATTATTGATCATCGATGAAGAGCAGCGCTTTGGCGTTACCCACAAGGAGGCGTTGAAGCAGCTTCGCACAGAGGTCGATGTACTTACCCTGACCGCCACTCCGATCCCGCGTACCCTATACATGGCTCTGAGTGGGGTGCGCGATATCTCCACCATCAACACACCCCCCGAAGAACGATTGCCAATTATCACTCATGTCGGGCCTTACTCGCCAGGCATCGTCCGGCAGGCAATATTACGCGAGCTCGAGCGGGGCGGCCAGGTGTTCTTTGTGCACAACCGGGTCCAAACGATTGGCGCGATGAAGACACATTTAGCAAAGGTCGTGCCCGAAGCGCGCATTGCGGTGGCCCATGGGCAAATGGCAGAGCACGAGCTCTCTGCGCGTATGGAGATGTTCACCAATGGTGAAGTGGATATCCTGTTAAGCACTTCGATTATTGAATCGGGCCTTGACATCCCGAACGCAAACACGTTGATTGTCGATCGGGCAGACAACTTTGGATTAGCACAACTGTACCAGTTGCGCGGCCGAGTCGGACGCGGCGCTCAACGGGCCTACGCGTATTTTTTTCGCCATAAGCGACGCCAACCCACCGAAGAAGGCGCACAACGCCTGGATACCATCGCTGAAAATACCCAACTCGGAGCAGGATTTTCAATCGCCATGCGTGACCTGGAAATCCGCGGCGCGGGCGATATCCTAGGTGCCCGGCAACACGGCCATATCTCCGCAGTTGGCTTCTTCCTGTACACCCGTTTACTGGCCGAGGCGGTCAAACACCTGCGCAACGATCACACTATGCTACCAGCGACGAACTTGCTGGCAATGCAGGGACACCTGCCTACCGCCACAGTCGAGCTTCCACTTCCAACAAGTATCCCTTCTGGGTACGTAGCAGATAAGACAACTCGCCTGAGCCTATACCGGCGGGTCGCTGCCCTTGAATCGAACTTTGAGATCGACTCGATGCAGGCCGAGCTTGCCGATCGATTTGGGCCACCGCCTGAGCCGGTGCTAAACCTGTTACTCCAGGCCAGAGTCCGGATCTTAGCTGGAAGGGCTGGATTGTCATCTATCACCGGGGAGGCCAACCAAATCGTCCTGCGCTATCCCGAAGGTGAGATCCCCTCTGGCCTGCCTGACCTGGGACCGTATGCCCGGGCAGGTAAAACTGCACTTTGGATGCCCTACGCACAGAAGCCTGATTGGCCAGCCAGGTTGATTGAGTTACTTGAGCACCTCGCGAGACTTGAACCAGTGGGAGCCTGAGATGAATTTATTCCTGAAAGGCATCCCAGCGACAAAACGTGTCTTCGACCTAATCATCAGCCTGCTGTTGGTAATTTTGCTCTCGCCGGTTTTTATGATCGTCACCTTATTGGTGATATTAAAATTAGGCCGCCCGGTGCTTTTCCTCCAACAACGGCCGGGCTATCGTTCCCGGCCATTCCTTGTGTACAAATTTCGCAGCATGACAAACCAGCGCGATGCACAAGGACAATTGTTTGCCGATGCCAACCGGCTCACCTCATTTGGCAGATTCCTTCGCTCGAGCAGCCTGGATGAATTACCTGAGTTGATTAATGTAATTCGAGGAGAAATGAGCCTGGTTGGACCTCGCCCTTTATTGATGAAATACTTGGATCGTTACAGCCCGGAGCAGGCTCGCAGGCACGAGGTTCTACCTGGAATCACTGGCTGGGCTCAGGTGAACGGGCGAAATGCGCTTGATTGGGAAGAAAAATTTCGCCTGGATACATGGTATATAGACCACTGGTCGTTCGGCCTGGATCTAAAAATACTGGCGCTTACTGTTTGGCGGGTACTGCGTCGGGAAGGGATCAGCCAACCCGGGCAAGCAACTGCTGAAGAATTCATGGGCGCTCCACGCAGTGAGGATCACCCATGAGTGCTTCGTTGGGTGAGTTGGCAGCAATCGGAACTAGCCTGGCGTTTTCTGCCTCATCCTTGATCAACACCCTAGCAGGGCAGAAAGTTGGAGCAGCAGTCCTCAATCGCAGCCGGCTGATCTTTGGGTTGGGATGGCTAATCCTTGCCCACTTGCTGATGGGCATCCCTTTGCCAATCCAGGCTGGAACAGACCGCTGGGTCTGGCTGTCGCTCTCCGGAATCGTCGGTCTGGCCATTGGAGATGCGTTCTTGTTCCAGGCATTTATTTGGATAGGCCCACGTCTTTCGATGCTGATGATGTCGCTGGCACCTGCCCTTGCAGCTTTGATGGCCTGGATTTTCCTGGGGGAAGTGTTGACTTTCAACCAGTGGAGTGGCATGGGCCTGGCAATATTAGGAATTGTATCGGTTACCCTGGACCGGAAACGGAATCTCGGCCGTGATCGTATCGATGCCCGTCGTTACCGGGCAGGGCTGTTTTTCGGTTTTGGAGCCGCCATTGGACAGGCTGCCGGGATCGTATTGGCAAAACGCGGCCTGGGCGGAGATTTTCCCGCCTTATCCGGAACGCTGATCCGGATGTTCGCCGCAGCAATCGTTTTATGGGGGATGAGCGCCTTTCGGCGAGAGATTGGGCAGGTAATCCGGCCATTAATTCAACAACCTCGTGCGGCCGGGTACGTGCTGGCTGGATCTATCTTCGGCCCGTTCATCGGCGTGACCCTATCCCTCTATGCCGTCCAGCATACCGCAGTAGGAGTGGCCAGCACTTTGTCGGCTCTGCCACCAGTATTTCTGCTACCTGCAGGGCGATTTCTCCTCAAAGAAACTTTTGGTTGGGAATCTGTGTTGGGCACATTCCTGGTAATCAGCGGCGTAGCGCTCTTTTTCTTGGGCTGAGGGAATATTTCTTGAGTATGCTATACTTGCGCGAAATGGGTAATGAAAATGCCTGACCAGACCTCCGAACACCTCCAGGCACAACTTTTCCGTTGCATGACTACCATCCGGCGGTTTGAAGAAACTGTACTGGAGCAATTTAGCCGCGGGGTTTTCTTCGGTACCACGCATACTTACCTGGGCCAGGAAGCCAATGCCGTAGGAGTGATTTCAGCATTAAGCTCTGCGGATATTATCTTCAGCAATCACCGCTGCCACGGCCATTTCCTTGCCTATGGCGGAGACCCACGCACACTTTTTGCGGAACTGATGGGGCGCGAAAGCGGGGTCTGCGGCGGGCGAGGCGGCTCCCAGCATCTTCAGTGGCGAAATTTTTATTCCAATGGGGTGCAGGGTGGGATCGTACCCATCGCCACCGGCATGGCACTGGCCGAGAAATTTAAAGGCACCCAAGCGCTGACGGTAGTATTCATCGGAGACGGCACGCTTGGAGAAGGCGCGGTTTACGAGTCGCTGAATTTAGCGAGCCTGCGCCAAGCACCGATCCTGTTCGTTCTCGAGAACAACCAGATCGCCCAAACAACGCCGGTTCAAAACGCCCTGGCTGGCAGCCTGCGCGGCCGATTTGAAGCTTTCGGGATGACCGGCCTGGAGCTGGACAGCAGCGATGTTCTTAAAATCCGGGAAGCAGCGATCGAACTGATCGACGCCATTCGAGCCAATGGAGCCCCTCGTTACCTGGTCCTTCATACTGCTCGCTTTGGACCTCATTCAAAAGGCGACGATACCCGAACGCCAGAGACTGTTGTAGAGCTTAAAACGAACCGGGATCCTTTGACCCGGATGGCTGTCAAGCTCGATCCCCAATTGCGGGCGGAGATAGAGCAAACAGTTGCAACACAAATACAGGCAGCCTTTCAGCAGGCCCTGAATGATCCTCCAGCAAAATATTTAGAAGTGAAAATCGACCCTGGTCTATCGGGTACAAAGAGTAAGTTTGAAATCCAATCTGCCTCCCAAAATCATAAACAGACTGTGCTGGAATCACTTAATAACGGGCTGCAGTATGCATTTGAAACCGACCAACGGGTGATCTTGCTTGGCGAGGATATTCTTGATCCGTATGGTGGAGCGTTTAAAGTTAGCCAAGGTTTGTCTACTGCCTACCCGGAACGCACATGGGGCACGCCGATATCCGAAGCCGGGATCACCGGGCTAGCTGCTGGGCTGGCTTTGCGCGGACTAAGACCAGTGGTTGAAATCATGTTTGGAGACTTTCTGACTCTGACGGCTGACCAGGTGATTAATCACATCTCGAAATTTAGCTGGATGTACTCTGGCGGAAAAGCTCTGGAAGATCAAGTGAGCGTACCGATGGTAATCCGCACGCCGATGGGCGGACGGCGAGGGTATGGTCCAACCCACAGCCAGACTCTGGAAAAGATCTTCCTGGGAACGCCTGGATTGCGGATCGTTGCACCATCTGGACTGGCCACAAACCAACTGGACAGTCCGGGTGGATTGCTAAGCCAGGCTATTCTCGATGATCCGCTCCCAGTGTTGTTTATCGAAAATAAACTCCAATACCTGTTGCCTGTCCACGAATCGCCAGACCTGGGCGATTGGGAGCTGCTTAGCAATTTGCAGATAGATGGACCACAGGCTGGAAGTGAAGCGCGAGGCTACCCAACCGACACGCTGCGGCTACGTGGCGCTCCGGCAGCTCAAATTAGCTTGGCTGCTTACGGCTATATGGTCGAGATGGCGCGCCAGGCGATTGAAGAGTTAGCCTATAAGCACGAGATATTTGCTGAGCTGGTCGCCCCCAGCCAACTGGCGCCCTTACCCACTCCAGGTCAGTCTGATATCCACGATCCGTTAGCGCCACTTTTCGATTCGCTCCAGCGCACAGGAAGGTTACTTGTAATCGAAGAAGGAAACTTGAGCTTTGGCTGGGGTGCAGAAGTCCTGGCTCGGAGTGTAGAACGTCTCTCCTTACGCGCAGCCGGGCGGGTTGCAGGTTTGGATCTGCCCATCCCAGCCGCAGGTCTTCTCGAATCTGCAGTGCTCCCTGGCAAAGAACAGATCATCGAAAAGTGCCTCGAACTGGCTCGGGTCAGGTAAAATTGGTAGAACTGACCAATAACGGTAAAACCAATCCAAATTCAGGAAACACCGATGCCCGACAACTCTGACTCCCCTCAACTTTTCCACTGTCCAAACTGCGGTGCGGCATTGCCGGAGCCACAATCTGCCAGTGTGAGCTGTGAATATTGCGGCAGCCAGGTGCTTGTACCGGAGGAATATCGGCCTAAACCTCAAATTCCAGTCGAGCCTTTCATCCGTTCCGAGGCGTTGGTCATTCGGTTAAATCCAGAGACACCCAAGGCCGAGCAAACCAAACATTCCCTGCGCCGGATCATCGTTCTTGCTGCGTTTTTTATTATTGCGATTGGTTTTGGTGCAACCATCCTGCTCGGAGCAGGTATATTTTTCGCCACCCGAGGGACCAGTAACTCAATTCAGGTGGTCAGAACTGAAAACATCCCCAACCCGCAACAAAGCGAATTGGAAACTGTACAGGCCCTGGCCGCCCCCACAGAGATCTTCCCGCCGACCGAAATTCCCTTTGCCAGCCTGGTTCTCCAGTTTGGCGCAGAAGGTAGCGGCCCTGGCCAGTTTAACGATGCCCGCCAGATCAGCGTTGACCCGCAGGGGAATATCTTTATCGCTGATTATGATACTGGCCGGCTGCAACAATTTGATCCAGAAGGTAATTTCAAGCAAATGTGGCGGGTTGAACCTGACCGAAACGGAAATAATTACGTTTCAGATCTGGCTGCGGGTTTTGATGACCGTATTTACGTGGTGCGAGGAGGGGATATCCTGTCTTACCAAGCCGGAGAAGTGGGTTTGGTTGGCAGCATTACGGGTGAATTCCCCGAGACATATTTTTCTGGTTTAGCCATCGACCCATCGAACCGGTTATATTCCCTGGCTCGGGCTAGCATCGGTGATGACTTGATCCAATTGAAAGCGGATGGCAGCCTGATCCGGCGAGTGGAGGATATCATCTACGCGGTGGATAGCAGCACACCCCCACAGGATGACATCATCGCAGTGGATGGTCTTGGAAACACTTACTTCCTGAGCGTGTTCGAGCCACAAGTATACAAATACGATATTCAAGGGCGTTATCTGGATCGCTTTGGCAGCCAGGGAAATCAGGCCGGACTTCTAGGCAACCCGACCAAGCTGGCTGTGGATAGCCAGGGACGAATTTTTGTCTTAGATCGCGATTATATTCAGGTCTTCGACAACAGCGGTGGCTTCTTGAATGCCTTGAAATGGGATTACTCGCTCGGCACACCACGGGATATTGCTATCGATATCGATGGTAACCTGTATGTGATCACCAGCAAAGGTCAAGCGCTAAAATATCGATTAAACTGGTAAGTGTATGGTAGAGATCATCTTCATCCCCCTGCTCAACCCAAATGAACCTGAAGCACTGTTAGCTACCTTAACTACCGTCGAAGGACAGGCAGTCCAGACTGGGGAAGCTTTATTCACCCTGGAAACCACAAAAAGCACTGCGGAGGTCAGCGCACCTTCCAGTGGCTATTTACGGGGGATTCGCTTCCAGGTTGGACAAACCGTCCGAGCGGGTGAGGTATTTGGTTACTTGACCAAGACGATTGACGAAATAATCCCAGATCAAGAACTTCCAAAAAACAACTCGGTTGAAAAGAATCAATCGCTGATTGGAGAGGTAAACCAAGAACCACCGGTTGGATTGCGAATTACCCAGCCTGGGCTGTTATTGGCTCAGAAATTACAAGTTGACTTAAACCAGCTACCCAAAGGCAAATACCTGACTGAAAATGATATCCGCGCTTTTGCTAAGCAGGGATCAAAGGGCCTGGAAATCCAAGCCCCAGCCCAAGCTTTCGACCCGACAGCCCTGATCATTTATGGCGGCGGCGGACACGGAAAGGCTTTAATTGAGCTAATCCGGGCGCTAGGAGTCTACCGGATTGCGGGGATAATAGATGATGGCTTATCGGCAGGAGCAACAATTCTAGGCCTGGAGGTGCTTGGCGGTGGCGAGAAGCTGCCCGAGCTGTTTGAGCGTGGGATCCGGATGGCAATCAACGCGGTGGGCGGGATAGGTGATGTGGGTGTGCGAAAGCACGTTTTTCAGCGCCTGGCGCAGGCTGGTTTCGTCTCGCCAGCAGTTGTGCACCCTTCCGCAGTCGTCGAGCCTTCCGCCAGCCTGAGCGCTGGAGTCCAGGTCTTCCCTTTGGCATATGTCGGTAGCGAAGCGCGTTTGGGTTTTGGTTGCATTATCAATACGGGAGCGATAGTCTCACATGATTGCCAACTGGGCGACCTGGTGAATATTTCACCGGGGGCAGTGCTGGCTGGCGAAGTGGAAATTGGCGCTGGCGCGCTAGTTGGAATGGGTGCGACCATCAATTTAAGAGTTAAAATCGGCGCTGGAGCGCGAATTGGCAACAGTGCGACGGTTAAAGGCGATGTTCCTGCCGGAGGCGTGGTAAGAGCCGGCAGTTCCTGGCCTTAATAAAACGAGCTTTCACCCCTCAATAATATGCCTGAAAACAAATCTTTCGTGAGTATTCCAATGTCATCTCCAGATCTGACAGACCTGGAGCGAGAGGCAGTGGCGGCAGTGTTGCGCACACCCCACCTGAGCATGGGCAGTGAAATCCTGGCTTTTGAGGCTGCATTCCGCCAATTTAGCCAAGCGCGCCATGCGATCGGGGTTAACTCTGGTACGGCTGGGCTTCATTTATGCGTCAGAGCGGCTGGGATTGGACCAGGCGATCTGGTAATTACAACTCCTTTTTCTTTTGTCGCCTCAGCAAACGTACTGCTATTTGAGCAGGCTGTTCCGATCTTTGTCGATGTCGATCCCCAAACGGGGAATATAGATCCAGTCCTGGTGCGTCAGGCGGTCGAAGACCTTAGCGAGGGGGGCGCGGCCGCCCAACGCTGGCTTCCCCGCCAGGGGGCAGAAGACCCGAAACGGCCGATTCCTGAGCGACTGAAGGCGCTATTACCCGTGGATGTTTTTGGCCAACCCGCCGATTTTGATCCACTGCTTGAAACAGCCCAGTTATTTGGAATGCAGGTTATTGAGGATTCCTGCGAGGCGCTGGGGGCGGTCTACCAAGATCGTACCGCTGGCATGCTGGCAGATTACGGGGTTTATGCTTTTTACCCAAATAAGCAGATCACAACCGGTGAGGGTGGGATGATCGTTACGAACGATGACCAGGCCGCCGAGCTGATCCGAGCGCTACGCAACCAGGGACGAGCGCCGGGCGATACCTGGCTCTCGCACACCTACCTGGGCTACAACTACCGATTAGATGAAATGAGCGCTGCCCTGGGACGTGTGCAGATGACCCGCTTGGAAGAACTACTCGAGCAAAGAGCCCAGCGCGCCGCCTGGTACAGCGAGCGCCTGGCTGAAATCCCCGGTGTAGAACTACTTCCGATTGCACCAACCACCAGCCGAATGAGTTGGTTCGTCTACCTCGTCCGCTTTTCCGCGGATCATCCCAGGGACGAAATTGCTTCTGCTCTGGGCCGGAGAGGTATACCAGCCCGGCCTTATTTCTTGCCCATCCACCTGCAACCCTACATGGTGGAAAGGTTCGGCTACCAGCAGGGAGATTTTCCAATTACGGAAGATCTAGGCCGGCGCGGCCTTGCGTTGCCTTTCTCTGGGGTAATGAGCGAGGCGCAGGTGGAAGCAGTCTGCCAGGCAGTTCGGGAAACTTTACAAGAGATCTAAAAAACCAGCTCTTCGCGTCCGGCTAACTTATCCTGGATGCGCTGAACAACGATTTCCAGGTGTTTCGGCTGGTGAACAAAATCCAGGTCATCAGTGCGAATGGTCAGCACTGGGCAAACGTCAAAGGTTGCCATCCAATCATCATAAAAAGAATCGAGCAGAGCAAGGTAATCTGCAGTGATGCCGGTTTCGATTGAACGAGCTCGCTTTTGGATTCGATCCATTAAGACCTGGACCGGGGCTTTCAAATAAATCAATAAATCTGGGGCGGGCAGGCGGGTGACGATCAGATCAAAGACCCGCCGGAAAGACAGGTAATCACGATCCGAAAGATTCCCCAGTTGGTGTAAGGCGCGAGCAAAGATGTAAGCGTCTTCGTAGATGCTCCGGTCGCAAATCGCTGATTGGGGCATTGTAGCCAGTTCAATATGCTGCTGAGCGCGGTGGCCCAGGAAAAAGATCTGCAGGTGGAAAGACCAGGAGCGCATATCCGCATAAAAATCTGCCAGGTAGGGATTATCGGCCACCGACTCAAAAGCCGTGTACCATCCCAGGCGAGCGCCGATGCGTTCGGTGAGCGAGGTCTTACCGCTGCCGATATTGCCAGCCAGCAAGATTAATCGTTTGGTCATGAAAGCCTCTTAAGCTGTCAGAATTATCCGCTCGGGTTGAATGGAACCACGATCAAGCCCCGGTGCGCTTCAGGCGGCGATTTCACCTGGTAGGTACCAGTCGTTTTTTCCTGCGTGTCAAATATCACATAGGTCGGAGGGACATCGCGGCGATCCAGCGGACCAAAGCCCATCAGCGTGCCGGGATTAATTACCAGGGTCTGACCAATCCACTCGACCTGCCAGCGATGATTATGGCCAAAGCAAACCACGTCATGGAGTCCAGAGCGAGCGATCTCCAGGCCGATATTATCGTAATGATTAACCGCAAAACGCAACCCATCAAGCTCGGACTGGTAAAGTTCGCCCTCCAAATAAAAATTAGGGTAGCGGCGAGCGTTATTACTCATCCGAAGCAAGTCGCCGTCGTTATTGCCATAGACCATATGGATTGGTCGGGTGAAATTTTCAGCCAGGATAGGAATCACGAAGGGGGAACAAAGGTCGCCGCAACACAAAAGCACATCCACATCCTGGAGCGCGGTGAGTGCTGCGCGCAAGTTCCAAATATTATCGTGAATATCGGAGAGAATAGCAATTAACATTCGCTAAATCCACAAGCGTAGCATTTACGGCATCCCTCTTCATTAACGACCGCCGCCTGCCCACATTCCGGGCACAGGTCGCCAAATTTCAGCGGTTGGCTTTCAAAAGCATGTGCAGATTCATTGCGGTAGTTAAAACCATTCCCACCTGGGATCTCCACACCAGTTTTTTCCCCGGTAGGGTCCTGATTATCCGAGTCCGGCGTGCTGATCTCCAAATACTCAGCCAACACCTGGGAAACGCCATCTGGGAGTGAGCGTACCCGATTCGGTCCAAAGCCCAACGATCGACCACCACCAATCCCGGAAAGCTGGCGCCAGACTTCCTTCAAGCGCTCACGTGGTTCAACTGGCGAGGCCAGACGCAAGATGTAAGAAACCAATCGCCCGATCGCCTCGGATACTGCGGCCGTGTCAGAACCAGCCTTGGATGTGTTAATGAAAACCTCGAAAGGCTGCTGGCCACCATTCTCGTTGATGGTTATGAAGGCTTTACCTAACGGAGTGCTGACGTTAAAGGTAAAACCTCGCAAGCTGCGCGGGCGGGGCTTCTTTTTCTCATACCACATTGGCATCTGCTCCACGACGGGCTTGGGCGCAGATTCGCTAGCGGATGCTTCTTTTTGGCGTGCAGTCGCCTTTGTCTCCAGGACTACTTTCTGGCGCGAGCCAGTCACATAGACAGTGATCCCTTTGCAACCCAGTTCCCAGGCTAATTGATAAGCAGTCGCTACGTCAGATTCAGTCGCCCCTTCCGGAAAATTAACGGTTTTTGAAAGGGAGTTATCGACAAAAGCTTGCAGAGCAGCCTGCATGCGAACATGTTCTTCCGCCGAGATATCCTGAGAGACAACAAACGTGGTTTGAAGCGCTTCGGGTACTTCACTAAGGCCCTGACAGGTGCCAACTTCCATTACGTGTTCGACAATTTTTTGACGTTCAGTTTCATCGAGGCCGGCTTGCTTTAATGCGGTTTCGAACAGCGGGCTAGCATAGGTTAATTGAAGATCCTTACCATTGTCATTCACGTGGCGGATGTACGCTAGCGCAAAGACTGGTTCGCAGCCATAACCTTCGCACCCTGCTACTGTGGCAATAGTACCTGTCGGGGCAACTGTGGTTTGAGCCGCATTGCGGATGCCATAGCGTTGGATTCCTTGAAGAATATAACCCCAATCAACCAGCGGGCGACCAAAATCCAGGTGGTACGAATCAACCGGAGTGGGGGGTTGCCAAGAAAGCCGCTGCGAATCATAAATGCTTCCTTTGATGGCGGGGAAGGGACCGCGTTTTTTGGCAAGGTCAATACTGGTGAGCATGGAATGGTAGCGAACAAACTCCATTACCTGGGCAGAAAATTCCTGGCCTTCGGGAGAGCCGTAGCGGATACCGGCGTGGTACATTAAATCGCCAAGTCCCATGATGCCAAGGCCAATCCTCCGGGCACGCAGGGCCGCTTCGCGTAATTGCGACACCGCCGGAACATAGGCATTGGCCTCAACCACATCGTCCAAGAAGATCGTTGAAAGGACAACGCTGCGACGCAGCGCCTCCCAATCCACCGTTCCACCTGGGCCGAGGTGCCTGGAAAGGTTGACAGAACCCAGGCAGCAGTTTTCGTAAGGCCCCAGCCACTGCTCCCCGCAAGGGTTGGTGGCTTCTAGGGGATATAAATGGGGAACGGGATTCGAACGATTGGAAGCATCTAAGAAAAGTACACCCGGTTCGCCATTGTGATGTGCTTGGCGGACAATTTTATCAAAGAGATCACGAGCTCGGACGGTCTTATAAACCCGAATTGGGATGCCGGCTGCTTCAGCCTGCTCCAGGGTACCGGTGAAACCATGGTATTGGGGGGAATTGACATCCGGGAAACGCAAATCCCAATCTACATCTTGCTGGACAGCACGCATGAAGGCGTCGGTGATCCCAACTGAGATGTTGAAGTTAGTGATCGCGTTTTCGTCGATTTTGCAGGTGATGAATTCTTCGATGTCCGGATGGTCGATGCGTAAAACCGCCATGTTAGCGCCGCGGCGCGTTCCGCCCTGGGCAATTTCTCCAAAAGCTTTGTCGTAAACGCGCAAAAAGCCAATCGGACCAGTCGCCTGACCGGCCGAGGATTTCACCATCGCGCCTTTCGGGCGCAGGCGAGAGAACGAGAAACCATTCCCACCCCCGGTCTGTTGGATTAAAGCAGCGTCGCGCAGGGTCTGAAAAATTCCAGCCGGATCACGTCCCATGTCATCGCTGATGGGCAGAACGAAGCAGGCTGCAAGTTGACCCAGGGGTGTGCCAGCGCCAGTGAAGGTCGGAGAATTGGGGAAGAACCGTTTCTCGGTAAGCAATTCATAAAATTCAACCGCGCGAGAATCGACCTCCTCACCCCAAGCCACTTCACAAGCTGCGACGTGATAGGCGACCCGCCAAAACATTTCTTCTACCGTTTCAGCCGGTTTACCATCTTTACCGCGACGGACGTACCGGCGAATCAGGACTTGCCGCGCGTTATCTGTCAAATCCACCTTTTTCAGATTAGTCGGTAAGGGTGGAGTAGGCAACAAGCCATCTCTCGATAATTCCTTGTGTTTCTCCCCCACAGACGATGTGTCCTTGATCATTGACAGCTCCTCTCCGAAAACATATTTATCGTAGATGCCAGCCTGTTCCTAACTGGAAAGCTCAAGAATAACCATTCACATCCGTAATTAAGACAGTACGCCGCAGCCCAAGTAAACCGGGCTGCGGCCAATCAAGTTATCCCTCTAATAAACGGTCGATCTCGCTGCGGATTGCTTTCAAATCGTCCAAACCAAGGTAAACAATCGCATACCGAATGTAAGCGATCTGGTCCATTTCTTTCAGCCCGGCAATCACCATATCGCCAACCACCCGGGAAGAAACTTCAGCCCGGCCAAGGGCTTGCAAAGTCGCCTCAATTTCACCCACCAGGCGCTCAATATCTGCTGCTGAAACCGGCCGTTTGGCGCAGGAAATTCGTATACCCCGAATTAACTTATCGCGATCAAACTCCTCGCGTGTGCCGTCTTGTTTGATGATTAATGGGGTAGCCAGGATTGGGCGCTCATACGTGCTGAAGCGCTGGTGACAGCTTTCGCACTCCCTACGTCGGCGAACACCACCCCGCGAATCATGAGTAGTGTCTACAACTTTCGATTCTTGATAACGACAATAAGGGCAGCGCATGGTTCCTTGTCAAAATTACCAGAACAAATATACCCACCATAGATGGGGGTAGTCGAATAGTGCAACGGCACAGGTGGGACTATTTCAAAATTGTAGCATAAGGCTGGTGGGCTGACAAGGGAATTTTCTATATATTAATATTAAAATTTCAAAACCGTTACAAGAATTAACATAAAGAGTGGAGAGATCTTAGCGCCAGTCGCTATAGGAAAGCGCGATGGGCTCAACCCTGCTCGCCCGAAGGCAGAGGCGAGCAGGGGAGCCCAAAGAAAAGACTGCTAGCAACTCAAGCCAGGATTACGGCTTGCGGTTGCGCAGGAAGGCTGGTATATCGAGGTCTTCGGTGTTGAAGGCACGCACAGCAAATTCCTTAACTGCCGCGCTGTCTTGTTTCATCGAAGAACCTGGTTGCTCCTGATTAATCGTTTTGACGGCCGGCCGGGGTTCGACAACCGAAGGGCGATTCCCGGCCCGCTCAAAACCCGTGGCAATCACCGTGATGCGAACTTCCTCGCGCATATTGGGATCAATGACTGCGCCAAAGATCAAGTTAACATCTGGGTGAGCCCCTTCCTTGATGATCGCCGCTGCCTGGTTGACGTCATACAGGGTCAAATCGGAACCGCCGGTTACGTTGAACAGGATCCCACGCGCACCATCGATGGTGATGTCTAAGAGTTGGTTGGAGATCGCGGCCTCAGCAGCAACACGGGCAGCATCTTCACCCTTAGCCGTGCCCACCGCCATCAGGGCAGCACCGCCCTCAGACATGATCGTACGCACGTCTGCAAAGTCGAGGTTGATCAGTCCCGGGACGGTAATCAACTCAGAAATGCCCTGAACACCTTGGCGGAGTACATCATCCGCCATCCGGAAGGCGCTCTGCAGGTTGGCACGCTTATCCACAATCTGGAGTAGGCGATCATTCGGAATGACGATCAGGGTATCCGCCTGTTCCTTGAGCCGTGCAATGCCGGCTTCGGCCGATTGGATGCGCCGTGAACCCTCAAAGGTGAATGGCCGGGTAACAACGCCGATGGTCAGTGCGCCACATTCCTTCGCGATCTGGGCAACGATCGGAGCGCCACCCGTGCCCGTCCCGCCGCCCATCCCAGCAGTAATGAAGACCATATCTGAGCCTTTCATCACGTTATATAGGTCTTCCGCTGATTCTTCTGTGGACTTGCGGCCGATCTCAGGGTCTCCCCCCGAGCCGAGGCCACGGGTGAGCTTCTCACCCACCCGAACCCGGGTAGACGCTTTGGAAAGCAGTAAGGCCTGGGCGTCCGTATTAACGGCGACAAATTCTACACCTTGTAGGCCTTCGTCGATCATCCGGTCAACAGCATTGGTGCCGCCGCCGCCTACACCGACGACTTTGATGCGAGCCAGGGACTCGATCTGGTTGGGGTTTACAGTATTTTTCATCATCATTGCCTCCTAAATTGTTATCGTAATCACCGAAGTGGATGTCATCGTTATAACCATTTCTCAGCTTAGGGCAAAAGCCTTCGCAGCCAATTGCGGATTTTGCTCGTATCGATTGAGTTCGAAGACCCTGCCACACCTCCTCCTCCAAAATTAGGACGTTTCCGCTTAGGACCCTGGACAGTCACCTCGCTGAATAACAGGGCCCAGCGAAGCAGTCCAACACTGGTCGCATACGCCGGCGAATCCAGGCGATCGACCATTCCGATCAGATTTTCCGGTTTGGCAATCCGCACTGGGACGCCTAGCACACTTGATGCGATTGAGCGGATACCCGGTAAAGCGCTGCAACCGCCAGTCAACACCATCCCAGCCGGTAGCAGGCCATCATAACCAGAACGCTTGATTTCTTGAACCACCAGGCTGAAGACCTCCTCCACCCTGGCATGGATAATATGCACTAAATCCTGGCGATTGACCTGGACTGGCTCCTGCTCACCAAAAGGCCGGATGGTGAAGTACTCCGGATTCTCCAGGCTGCGAGGGTCAGCGTGACCATGCTTGATCTTGATCTCCTCTGCCTGAGACATTGGCAGCCGCAGCCCGTGGGCGATATCAGAGGTTATATGATTGCCGCCGACCGCCAGGACTGCGGTATACCAGACATCGCCGTCAATATATATCGCCAGGTCAGTCGTCCCGCCACCGATATCACAAACCACTACACCCATCTGGCGTTCAGTCTCATTCACTACCACCTCAGCCGAAGCCAGCGGGTTGA